>NZ_JAMXSJ010000060.1:0-11126 GCF_024124725.1 Halomonas sp. Ps84H-12
GGGCCTGATATCGATACTGGATACGGTAAGATGGCTCAAACGTTGTTCATGAACCGCCGTGGTACGGAACCGTATGCCCGGTGGTGTGAGAGGACAGGGGAGGCGACTCCCCTTCCTACTCGATTGTGGATTATTATCTGCCCCACGCCCCACGCCCCACGCCCCACGCCCCATATTCTATTTTCTTCTTACTGTGTTTCTAAAAATAACTTTTTAGAATATCTGCTAGGCGGCACAATGCTCTTCGTATTGTTCGGTTATGTCAGTTGAGTGGGCTTGAGAAAGGATGTGGGGTTATGTCGCTGGATGCTTGGATTGCAGTAGGAGTCGTGCTGACTATCTTCCCGTTGATGGCGTTGTCACGCCTAGGGCCAGATATCATTTTAATGGGCGCGGTGGTGGTGCTGATGACGCTTGGCGTGATTGACCCACAGCAGGCGTTGGGTGGATTCTCTAATAGTGGCCTGTTTACTGTGGCGTTTATGTACGTGCTGGTGGCCAGTATTCGTGAAACGGGCGGTATCGATCTTATTATTCGCTACGTGCTGGGGCGGCCAACCAGCGAGCGCGGCGCGCTAACACGTCTATTGTTACCTGTGGCATCGCTCAGCGGTTTTCTCAATAACACCCCGGTGGTGGCGACGTATATTCCCGCCGTCATGAGCTGGAGCCGCCGTGTGCGGCTTTCCCCACAGCGCTTGCTCATGCCGCTGAGCTTTGCCTCTATTTTAGGCGGTACTATCACGCTATTTGGTACCAGCACTAACTTGGTCGTGCATGGGCTACTGATCGAGCGCTACCCTGATTTGGCCATGGGGTTATTCGACTTGGCGTGGGTAGGCATTCCGGTCGCGGTAGCGGGCTTGGCTTATCTTATTTTCCTTGCCCCACGTTTATTACCCGCCCGTGGCGGCACGGCTAAAGCCTTTGCCAATCCTCGCGAGTTCACTATTGAAATGGAAGTAGACCCGGCAGGGGTACTGGTGGACCGTACGGTCGAAGACGCGGGGCTGCGCCACTTGCAGGAGCTGTTCCTTGTAGAGATCGAGCGCGCCGGTAACGTGGTCAGCGTAGTTGGGCCAGGGGAGCAACTCAAAGGCGGGGATCGTTTGGTGTTCGTGGGCACCTCGGATGCCGCTGTAGAGCTTCAGCAGATTCGTGGGCTGATCCCTTCTCGGGATGGCGCTTCTAGCCTAGAAAAAGAGTTCAAAGAGCGCCGTTTGGTCGAGGCGGTGGTCTCCAATCAATGCCAGTTTATTGGCCAGCGGATTCGTGACGGTCGATTTAGAACCCTATACGGCGCTGCTGTACTGGCGATTTGCCGCGGCGGCGAGCGCGTGACAGGGAACCTAGGCCAAGTGCGCTTGCAGCCCGCCGATGTATTGCTGTTAGAGGCACGCCCGCCGTTTATCGAGCGCCATCGGCAGTCGAAAGATTTCTTACTGATCAGCGAGCTAAACGGCTCGGCGCGGCCCATTCATGAGAAGGCCCCGCTGGCCTGGGGGATTTTGCTAGGCGCGGTGTTGCTGGCTGCGTTTGGTGTCCTGAGCATGCTTAATGCTGCCATGCTGGGGGCGGCGATGGCGCTGCTGACCGGCTGCTGCACAGTGGGGGCAGCTAAGCGGGGCTTAGATACTCAGGTGTTATTAACCATTGCCGCCTCGTTTGGAGTGGGGGCAGCGTTACAGTCGTCAGGTGCAGCGGATGCCATGGCAGGCAGCGTGCTGTCGTGGGTGGCGGGCAGCCCGTGGTTGCTGCTGTTGGGTACCTACTGCGTGGTGGCGCTCCTCACGGAGCTAGTGACCAACAACGCCGCGGCGGTGATTATTTTTCCGGTGGTCATGGCGGCTGCAGAAAGCCTCGGTGTGAGCCCCATGCCATTTGTGGTGTCTGTGATGTTTGCTGCCTCGGCCAGTTTTCTGACCCCGATCGGCTACCAAACTAACTTGATGGTGCATGGTCCTGGTGGCTATCGAGTCAGTGATTTTTTACGTGTTGGTGGTGGTTTAAACGTACTGACCGGTGTGATTGCGGTCACGCTGATTCCATTGGTGTGGCCGTTTTAAGCGGTTAATGTCTCGCTCCCCGCGCTGCTTTAGGCTAGGGTGACGCTTTTAATATCAGTAAGGAAATAACCCATGACAGCCCCAGGCGAACTGATTATTGAGCCAAAAAATGGTCAACCCGCCGATGCGTGTGTGTTTATTATTCATGGCCTAGGTGCCGATGGGCATGATTTTGAACCCCTAGTGCCAGCCCTGGCACTGCCGGAAAACGCGCATGTGCGTTTTATTATGCCCCATGCTCCGCGCCTGCCGGTCACCATTAACGGCGGCATGGTAATGCCCGCCTGGTACGACATTCTGGCGATGGATTTGGGCCGCCGGGTTGATGAAGTTCAGCTGAAAAAATCCGCCGAGCGTATTCAGGCGCTGATTCAAGAGCAGATCGATCAGGGTATCGATAGCCAGCGGATCATCGTGGCGGGTTTCTCCCAAGGCGGCGCGGTGGCGTATCAGGCTGCGCTCTCGTTCCCGCAGCCGCTAGGCGGGCTGCTGGCGATGTCGACCTACTTTGCTACTGCCGATAGCATCGAGCCTGCCGAGGCGAACCGTCAGCTGCCGATCGAAGTCCATCACGGTAACTTCGACCCCATCGTGCCCGAAACGCTAGGTCGCAGCGGCGTCGATCGTTTGAAAACCATGGGCTACAGCGTCAACTATCGCCAGTACCCCATGGCACATGCACTGTGTCCGCAGCAGGTCAACGATATCGGCAAATGGCTAAGCGAGCGGCTGGGTTAAGGGGAGAGCAGTAGGCGTTCGGTGCCTTTGATAGTACGCTGCTGCTATTAATACCGCGGCAAGGGACAGGCAGAGGCACATGATAGCGTCTATCGATACCGTTGAAAGTGGGTTAGCCGTTTGTCTACTGATGACCGCCATTGGGTGCTTATTCGATCGCCACCTATTAAGGGCGTGTTGGCTTTTGGTGCTATTTGCGCTGTTGATGAGTGCAGCGTGGTGGTACCTGAACGCCCCGTGGCTGGCCTTGGTGGAAGTGATATTAGGGAGTGCGCTCACGGGGGGTGGCTTTATTTACGTCTTACGCACACTGCCCAGTCAGAGGCTATGGATGCCTCGTTATGATCGTACGCGCGTCGAATGGCCACACCGTTTGACGAAGGGGCTGCTCATCATTGCCTGGAGTATCATGCTAGGCGTGGCGACTCAGTTTCTATTACCTGATATGGCGCTTTCACTGACCGCGCATCCGCTTATTTTGTCCTCTGTGGTCATTGTATCGTTGGGAATGGGGGCGTTTGCTTTACACCACCATCTGATGCGCCGCTTGATGGCCTTTAATGTGCTTGGGTCGGGCGTTTTCTTGATGCTCGCAGGCATGGCGGGTACGTCACCCAGCGCCCAGGCGCTCATCACGGTGGGGTTGCTCATCGCTTGGCTGGGGTCGCTATTGGGGGTTTTACTCCTTCGCCAGCTAGTGCACCAGGAAGGTAGCGCCGCCCTCAACGATGAATACGCCCCTGTAAGGCCGCCTTCATGATCTGGCGCTTTGGTCTGTACGACAATACCTTTGATCCCTTATGGATGACGGACTGGGCACTCGCCGCTGTCCTACTGCTGCCGATGGTGTTTGGTGCGCTCGGAGCCGTGTTTCGCCCCTCTCGTTTGCTGCCGGTGGCCTTGGCCTGCTTGCCGATTTTACTGGCTGGAGGGGTCATGGTATTGGACTACCAACAGGTCGGATTGCTGCGTTGGCAGTGGGAGGTGGCGGGTATCGAGCTAACGCTGCGCTTGAGTGGCCTTAGTGCTCTAATGCTCTTGATTACCCAGTGGACGGCCGCCGCCGTTGCCGTTTATACCCCTGGCTATCTTCGCCTAACGCTCCCCAATGCCAGCGTCCGTTGGTTATGGCCATTAATGGGGTTGCTCGTTAGTGCGCTTTCACTGATTTGGCTGGCGGCGGATCTGTTGATTCTGTATGCCGCGTTGGAGTCAATGGGACTCGCGGCCGTGGGGATGTTGCTGTTATCGGGTAAGTCTGCGGCGCTACAGGCCGGTATGCGTTACCTCCTTTTGGCTCTGGTGGGGTCGCTCGCGTTTTTACTGGGCGTTGCCCTATTAATGAGTCAATGGGGAACGTTAGATTTAATCGCACTTGAAGCGCGGGTGGAGCCAGAGCCCCTTACTTGGGTTGCAGCAGCCCTTATAGGCGCGGGGCTTGCCTTAAAGGCGGCGCTATTCCCTTTACATGGTTGGCTAACCCCCGTACACGAGAATGCTTGGACGCCGGTCAGTGCACTGCATGCAGCGCTCGTCATTAAGGCCTCGCTCTATATTTTAATGATGCTGTGGGGCATCTTGCTGCCGGAGACGCTGTTTGCTCCCCGTTTGGTGGCCTGGTTGGGCATGTTGGCGATTGTTTGGGGTGGATTGGTGGCCTGGCGAGCCGATTCACTCAAAACGTTGATTGCCTCTTCCACTGTGGGCCAGTTGGGCTATTTGATGGTGGCCTTTCCTCTGGTATTAGGTCCCAATATCGCACCGCTGCCTTTGTCGCTGGCATGGGACGGGTTTTGGTTACATTTGATGGGACACGCACTAGCCAAAGCCGCCATGTTTATGGCGGCAGGCAATTTGATCATTGCCACGGGTGAAAGCTCACTGAAAGCGCTGGCAGGAACCAGTCGTCGGCTGCCACTTTCGCTACTTATCTTTGGCATGGCTGCCGTTACGTTAATGGGGCTACCCCCCAGCGCTGGCTTTACGGCAAAGTGGCTCTTGCTTCAATCCATGGTGCTGACTCAGCAATGGTTAGCCGTGGCGGCCCTACTGGCAGGCACGCTATTGACGGCTGCCTACGTGTTTCGCGTATTTCGCTACTCGTTTGATGAAACCGCACCGCGACACGATTATCAGCCGCTTGCGCCCGGCATGGATGCCATTGCTCTGTGTTTGGCGGTAGCAGCCTTTGCGCTTGGCTTACTCGCCCACTTTCCGCTGGGGTTGCTGCATGGAGGTGGTGGATGAACGCGGCTTGGTTACCCCTGACGACGCTGGCAACCTCCTTATTCGCGGCGGTGATTATTTTCTCGTTGCCAGAAGAGGCTCGACGTGTCCGCACGAGCATCAACTTACTGGCGGCGGTCGTTAAAATTCTCCTAGTGATAGTGATGGTCGGGCGTGTTTCAGAAGGCTATGAAGACACCTTTAGCTTTCAAATCGTGGGAGGCGTTGATTTTGTGCTGCGGGCGGATGCCCTCGGCGTTATGTTTGCGGGTCTTTCGTCACTGCTGTGGCTATGCACGACGATTTACGCGATTGGGTACTTGGAAGGGGCGGCCAATCGGAAGCGTTTCTTTGGCTTCTTCAGCCTGTGTGTCACCAGTACGCTAGGGATTGCCCTGTCGGGAAACCTGTTTACCTTCCTGATTTTCTACGAAATGCTGACACTCTCAACTTACCCGCTCGTGGTGCACGCGGGTTCAGCAAAAGCCTTAGCGGCCGGTCGAGTGTATTTGCGTTACACCCTCACGGCGGGCGTCGTGCTGCTGCTAGGCGTTGTCTTGCTGTACAGCTTAACCAACGATCACTCTTTTGCGTCAGAGCAAGGGTTGTCCCCCTACCTGGATGATCACCGTGGTTTGCTAACCCTTATTTTTGCGCTGCTGGTCGGTGGCTTGGCGGTGAAGGCAGCCATGGTGCCGCTGCATGGCTGGCTGCCCAGGGCGATGGTGGCACCGGCGCCGGTGAGTGCATTGCTGCATGCCGTTGCTGTGGTAAAAGCCGGTGCGTTTGGCATTTTGCGTGTCATATACGACCTATACGGCATTGAACTTAGCGTGGAGTTGGGCGTCACCACCGTGCTGGCCGTCGCTGCGTCTATCACCATTATTTATGGGTCGCTGCGGGCGATTGCCCAAGAGGAGTTAAAGCCACGCTTGGCGTTTTCGACGATTAGCCAAGTTTCCTATGTGGTGTTAGGCGTTAGCTTGTTTGGCCCTTTCGGGACTATAGGCGCGCTGGCGCATTTGCTTCACCAAGGCCTGATGAAAGTGACGCTGTTCTTTTGTGCTGGCAATTATGCAGAAGAGCTGGGGATTCATCGCCTCGATGAAATGGACGGTGCAGGCAAGCGCATGCCATTGACTAGCCTAGCGTTTACGGTGGGGGCGCTAGGGATGATCGGGTTGCCACCGACCGCTGGGTTCATTACTAAATGGTACCTAGGCATGGGCGCTATCGAGGCAGATATGTACTGGGTAGTGGCCGTGCTAGTAGCAAGCAGTACGCTGAATGCGATTTATTTTCTCCCTATCGTACACCGCCTCTGGTTCCGTGAGGGGCCGGCCCATGGCAAGGGGCAATGGCCTAAAGAGCAGTCATTAGGGCGGCTGGAAACCCACGGATGGCTGTTGTGGCCAGCGGTATTGACGGCCGTCATTAGTATAGGGGCTGGTTTGTTGGCTGGGTTGCCATTTAGTCCGCTGGATTGGGCAACGCGCGTAGCCGTTGGGGAGTACCTGCCATGAGTTCACTGCTGTTGGCCGTGGCCTTACTCTGGCCGCTTATCGTGGCAGGCAGTAGCGTTTGGAGCGCTTACCGAGTCCCTGTTCAACAGCGTCATTTCATTTCGATGCTGTGGGTAAGTGCTGCCTGGCCTGCTTTACTGCTGGCGTATGCGGGTGACGTGCAGTGGACCATGGATGCTTGGATGTTAGGTGGGTATTGGGAGCTGAATGCGCTCAGCCGACCGTGGCTAGCCTTTACTGCTCTGCTTTGGAGTATGGCGGCGTTTCATGCACGAGGTTACTTCGCCGATGAACAGCGTCAGGCACAAGTAGGGAATGCGTCGGCACAACGGCGTTTACAGCGTTTAACCTTACTGTGGCCGCTAACCTTGCTGGGCAACATTCTTCTGATAGTCGCACAGGATATTGCCAGTTTTTATTTTGGCTTTGCGCTGATGACCTTCGCTGCGTATGCGCTGGTGGTGCATAACGGCACTCCGGCTGCGAAGCTGGGGGCTAAGGCCTATCTTGTGCTGGCCGTTATCGGTGAAGGTTTGATATTAGGTGGTTTTCTCTGGGCCGCAGGCACCTCGGATACGTTAACACTCAAAGGCGTGCGCGACACCCTGGCCACGGCAGACCATGGTGCGTGGATGGCGCTGTTGCTGTGGCTGGGTTTAGGCGTGAAAGCGGGGGTGATTGGGCTGCATGTTTGGTTACCATTAGCGCACCCCGTGGCTCCCGCGCCCGCCAGCGCTGTCCTCAGCGGCGCCATGATCAAGGCAGGCTTGTTGGGTTGGTTGACCGTGTTGCCGTTGGGAATGGAGTCGCTATCTCCTGCCATGATGCAGTTTGGCAATGTCGTATTGGTGGCAGGGTTTGCAGCAGCATTTGGTGCGGCCCTATACGGCATTTGGCAGTCGCATCCCAAAGCAATTTTGGCCTACTCCAGTATCAGCCAAATGGGCATGTTAACGGCGTTAGTGGGTATGGGAATCGTCGTGCCAGCGGTATGGCCGGCCTTGCTACCTGCCATCATTTTGTTTGCGGGTCACCATGCGTTAGCGAAGGGCGCTCTCTTTATGGGTACCAGTGTGAGTGAGCATATGCCCAAGTGGCCCACCTCGCTGCTGTTTCTTTTGATTGCTCTACCGGGCATTTCGCTGACAGGCGCACTCGCGGCAGGCATGTTCAGCAAGTGGGGGGTGAAGCATGCGCTCTATGAGTTCGAGCAGGAGCGCATTATCGCACTATTGACTTGGGCGGCGATGGGCACGGCCGCGCTGGTGACGGTCTGCGTGTGGCGACAATGGCAGCAGCGGCAGCGAGGAAACAGCCATTCGTTTCAGTGGGGGGCGTGGCTAGCGGCATTGATCGCTGCGCTAATGACACCGCTGTGGCTGCCGTTACCGGAGGGGAGTGTGATCGCTCCTCCCTTGAACGAGTGGTTGGGCATTATTTGGCCTTTTCCGGTAGGCGTTGTCGGCATGGCGTTAGGCTTGTTGGCGCTGCGCCGCTTTGATGTGCCAACGCCACCTGCCGGGGATTGGTGGTGGGGATACCATTCCCTTGCCACTCTAGGCTTGAGCGCCGCACGCTTACTGGCCGCGCGATGTGGAAGAGGTAAAACAACCTCCGTGGCGCTGGCGCTGAAGGGTGAGCGTTGGGTCATGAAGGGGTTGTTGCGCGGACTATCAGTGGAGTCATGGATGCGCCAGCATGGTGGAGGCTTGATGATGGCGTTGGCCGTTCTCCTGGCACTTTTGCTCATTTGGGAGGGACAGTAGTGGGGCAACAAGCAAGAGAGCCATTGGGTGAGCGTGGCCGAAGTGCCGATGTGCCCAACGATATTCCAAAGCGTGGTTGGCAGGATATTGCGTGGCGCGTCGTGCGCGCCGCGCGCCGAGACCGGGTCACCATGTTTGCCGCAGGGGTGGCGTTTTACGCGCTGCTGGCGCTGTTTCCGACCATTGCGGCGGTGATTTCGGTGTGGGGGCTACTGTTCGATCCTGTCGAGGCGGGGCGGCAGCTCTATACGATCAGCCGCTTCATGCCGCCGGACGCGGCCAACTTGATCGATCAGCAAGCGCAAGACGTGGTCGAGAGCATCGAGTCGGGTAATGTCCTGACTGCGCTGGCGGGGCTGCTCATTGCCATGTTCATTGCCTCGAAAGCGGTCTCGGTGCTGGTCATTGGGCTCAACGCGGTATATGGCGAGCAAGAACAGCGTTCACTGCTTTATCGAGGGGTGGTCCTCGTTTCGCTGACATTTGGCTTGATTTGCATGACGCTGGTCTCCTTGGGATTCATCGCCATTGTGCCAGCGCTAGTGGACCGATTGATGATCGAGCCTCCTATGGATCGAGTGCTGCAGTGGCTACGCTGGCCTGCGCTGCTGGTATTGATGAGCCTGCTGATCGCACTGCTCTACCGTTTTGCACCTTATCGCCGCTCACCGCAGTGGCGTTGGCTGAGTTACGGCACGCTGTTTGCGACGCTTATGTGGCTGCTGGGCTCGGGAGGGTTGTCACTCTACGTGCGCTACTTTTCGACTTTTAGCGAACTGTACGGCTCGATAGGTGCGGTGGTGGCTCTGATGCTGTGGTTTTGGTTGTCAGCATTTGTCGTGCTGTTTGGTGCGGAGCTTAATAGTGAAATGGAACGCCAAACCTGTCATGACACCACCGTGGGTGAAGCGCGTCCTCTAGGCGAGCGCGAGGCGTTTGCTGCCGATACCATTGGCGTCGAAAACCCTTGGAATAGTGACAATACCGCAAGAAAGTGACCACCGTGCGATTAAGAGACCGATCGTGCCACCGCCCAGCGAGCTGGGCGGTGAAGGTTAACGGTAGAGGCGAATAGAGCGCTACAAAAGCTCCTCGGCGGCCAGTGCCAAACGGGAGCGTTCAACGCTTTTCAAGGTGATATGCCCAGCATGGGGCCAATCTCTAAACCGTTCTACTACGGCGGCCATGCCGCAGGTGTTGGCGGTGAGGTAGGGTGTGTCGATCTGCCCGACGTTGCCCAAGCAGACAATCTTGGTGTTACGCCCGGCGCGGGTGACCAGCGATTTAAGCTGTTTAGGGGTGAAGTTTTGCGCCTCGTCGATGATCAAAAAGGTGTCGTTCAGGGTGCGCCCGCGCATGAAGCTGGGCGAGCGGATTTGTACCCTAGAGCCGATCAGCTGTCGCGTGGCGCCGTTGTCCCAGCTCGACTCCCCCTCGTCGTTGCGCAGCAGGTTATCCATATTGTCGTGGAAGGCCCCCATCCACGGCGACATCTTCTCTTCTTCGGTACCTGGTAAGAAACCAATATCCTCCCCCATAGGGATGGGCGCGCGGGTGAAGACGATACGCTCAAAGCGTTTGGCGTCCAAGGTCTGCTGGAAGGCCGCCGCCAGGGTCATAAACGTTTTGCCGGTGCCCGCGTTACCGGCAATGGTGACAAGGTCAATCTCGGGGTCCATCAACAGGTTGAGGGTAAAGTTCTGGCGGCTATCGTGAGCGTGGACGCCCCACACACCAGCATGGTGACGGTAGTTGGTGAGCAGCTGAAGCCGGGCAGAGGAGGGCGAAATCTCGCGCACAATAGCCTCGAACTCTGCGCCGTTTTCGCTATCAGAAACCAACATGCCGACATGCCAGTGGCGGGGCATATTGCCGCTGAGTTGGTAGAAGGTATGGTGGCCGATGCGTTCGACGGTCACTTCAACGTTGAGCGCTTCCCATAGCGACGCGCCATCCTGCCCGGCCGAGGCGTACACTTGGGCACCTTCAATCATCGCATCGCTATCGGAGAAGGCGCGATCATTCAGGTAGTCTTCCACCGGCACTTTTAGTGCGGCGGCTTTTACCCTGAGGTTAATGTCTTTCGTGATGAGAATGACCGACGCATCCGGGCGTTCGTCACGCAACCGGCAGGTTTCTGCCAGGATTCGGTTGTCGGGGCTATCGTCTAGCGAGTCGAAAGGCTTTAAGTCGTTGTAGCACAGAAAGTGTAGGCGGCCGGATTCTCCGCTGATACGGGGAATGGGGATGCCTTTCTGGATTTCATCGAAGGTAACCTGATTGGTCAGGTCGGAAAGGGTGCGGCTGATTTGCCTTGCCGTACGGGCGATTTCGCGGATGCCGTTTTTGTGCTTGTCCAGCTCTTCAAGCACGGTCATAGGGATAACCACATCATGCTCATCAAAATGATAGAGCGCAGTGGGGTCGTGGATCAGGACATTCGTGTCTAGGACATACAGCCTAGTCGCTTTCTTATCGAGTCGTACCATCGCGGAAACTACTCCTTGGTTGACGGCAACATCGACACTGGCAGACGCACTTTACGCTTAGATGACACGTGCCTGTGTCGGTTCTCTAGCGTGTCCTTTCTCCTTATATTCCGTTTTTTAGTTCAGCAATTTCTAACAGCGTGGAATGCATTTGGGATTTTCGCCACTCCTTAATTTCAACGTTGCTATGGCTAGGGTCTCCCCATTTTCCGGCGTGTCATCGGCATAGTCCTCCTGAGGAGGTGAACAAGTCTGGTATTCGTGCCTCGGCGTCTGGCGCTCTTCTCCAGAGGGGGTAGAAAACACTTCGGCCTTGAG
>NZ_JAMXSJ010000061.1:0-9502 GCF_024124725.1 Halomonas sp. Ps84H-12
AACAGCTTGCTGAGTTGCGTTAGACTGTTTCATGACCTGCCTCCCTCAATAGTGGCTCTGCATTTTGGTCCCTACCTCAACGTAATCCACGACGTTGAGGAGGGGCAGGTCAATCCATGATGTCTACAGCTGGCCTTATCGATCAAGTAATGTGCCCCCCTGTGGGAGGCCAATTTGTTGGGCGACGGGCACGCATGGTTGTCCATTTGGTCAGAACTTTACCCGGCTCACAACATGAAACATGCTCATGCACCACCTGACGCGGATGCGATGAAAGTCGCGTCAGGCTGCGGTATGATAGCCGCCTCGCTTCTCCATGATGATCCTTTCTAACGAGGTTCCCGCCGATGTTCAGCCGCGACATGACAATTGCCGGATTCGATGATGCGCTGTTTGATGCCATGCAAAAAGAAGTGGCACGCCAAGAAGCCCACATCGAACTGATTGCTTCTGAAAACTACGCCAGCCCCCGCGTACTAGAAGCGCAAGGCAGCCAGCTGACCAACAAATACGCCGAAGGCTACCCAGGCAAGCGCTACTACGGCGGCTGTGAATTTGTCGATATCGCTGAAAACCTGGCCATCGACTACGCCAAGCAGCTGTTCGGCGCGACCTATGTCAACGTGCAGCCGCACTCTGGCTCTCAAGCCAACAGCGCTGTTTTCCAAGCGCTGGTCACACCGGGCGACACCATCCTCGGTATGAGCCTGGACGCGGGCGGCCACCTGACTCACGGTGCCAAGCCCAACTTCTCCGGCAAGCACTACAACGCCATTCAGTACGGCCTGAACGAGCAAGGCCTGATCGACTACGACCAAGTCGCTTCCCTGGCCCGTGAACACAAGCCGAAAATGATCATCGCCGGTTTCTCTGCCTACTCTCAGATTGTCGACTGGGCAAAATTCCGTGAAATCGCTGACGAAGTCGGTGCTTACTTACTGGTGGATATGGCGCACGTTTCTGGCTTGGTCGCTGCTGGCGTTTACCCCAGCCCGCTGCCCCACGCCCACGTGGTCACGTCCACGACGCACAAAACTCTGCGCGGCCCGCGTAGCGGCGTGATTCTCTCGGCCGAGAACAACCCGGATATCGAGAAGAAGCTGCAGTCGGCAGTCTTCCCCGGTGGCCAGGGCGGCCCGCTGATGCACGTCATTGCCGCCAAAGCGATCTGCTTCAAAGAAGCCATGGAACCCGAGTTCAAAACCTACCAGCAGCAGGTAGTGAAGAACGCGCAAGCCATGGCGAAGGTATTCATTGACCGTGGTTACGACATCGTTTCCGGCGGCACTGAAGACCACCTGTTCCTGCTCTCGCTGATCAAGCAGGGCGTGACTGGTAAAGATGCGGATGCCGCCCTTGGCCGTGCCCACATCACCGTCAACAAAAACGCCGTACCGAACGACCCGCAAAGCCCGTTCGTTACCTCTGGCCTGCGTATCGGCACCCCAGCCGTCACCACGCGCGGTTTCGGTGAAGAGGAGTGTACGCAGCTGGCAGGCTGGATTTGCGATATCCTCGATGTACTGGCCAAAGGCGAAGACACTAGCAGCGTCGAAGCCCAAGTGCTGGATAAAGTGGCTGAGGTTTGTGCGCGCTTACCGGTTTATAAATAAGCGGATTACCAGTAGGTTTGTGTTAAAGCTATTTCATAGGCTCTCCTAGGCTACGGAAAGCCAAAAAACGGGCACCCTTAGCAGGGTGTCCGTTGTCTAGTTACCCCAAGGTAACAAATGGTAGTCTAGGTTGGAGAGTAAGGCAGGAATGAGAGGCGATCTCCCCCTCCCTCGTGAAGGGCATCGCTGTTATGCTGCCGCGATTAATTTTGTCTACTTTTAACGTTTTTGCGGTTCAGTAGTGACCCCTTAGGAATAAGGCAACAGTGTTGTAGCATGCGTTAAAAACCTATAAAGGTTCGTTTGTATCGGTCATTTTTTAGTATGTATGCTAACTTGCTGATGCTAGTATCGCCAGTGTGCATGTGCCAAGTTGTATAGCGGCATACTCACCATCCAAAGTTTTGACACTCTATTCATCCTTCCTTGGTAATAGCGCTCCTATTTACAATTATGGGAGGGCTAGGGCTAGCGTGGTTTTGTACGAAAAGTTGGCTCGCAAGCAACGGCCGATGCACGCCACGCATACCATCGCCTTAAAGCTACTTACCAGTTTTTCATAGCGTGTGGCGATGCGTTTAAGCTACCCAAAGCTGCGTTCTATCTCATTCCGTTGCCGGTATTTGGGTTTATCGAACCGTCTGGGTCTGCCCATGGTTTGAGGGGGCGCCACGATATCTTCAATCTGTGCCCAGCCGTCATCAGAGATATTGTAACGTTTGACCATTTTTCCCTATGCCGCTTTTGCATAGGATCGGACTCTAAAGTGTAGCGCTACTCAAGCAGCGGTTGGCGTCAATGCTACATTAACTCACATTTTAAAAATGCTACGCCTGCTTTATTAGTCGCTTGTTCTGAGATAGGATATATGTTTTTGTGAAATTTTATTGTAGAGGCTAGCAATGAAATATCAAGATGAGATTAGCGTCAGTGATGTGCTATGCCTTATTGCACGGCGTTGGAGGTGGGCTGTTACATTTTTTTTACTGCCTGTAGCTGTTATAGCCATTGTGTTGATAGGCGAAACTGAAAAATTTGAGTATCAGTCCGTCTACCAGCTTGCAGAAAAATCTACAGGCGAAGCACTGGAGAAGCCAAGTTCGGTTATTGAAAAATTAAAGAGGATCTATTATCCACAGGCTCAGGCAGAGTTGGCTGGTGAAGGGTTAGTGAAAATTAATGAAGTGACGGCAGAGATAACTTCACCTAGAGATACCTTGCTTATAACAATACTGAGTGAGGCAAGTGAGCAGCAGTCAGAGAAAGTGCAAGTGCTTCATGAGTATATGATGAACGCTCTCCAAGAGTCTCAAAGCGAGCTTTTTGAAAGGTTTGAGAGCAGGGTTCAAGGGCTGCTTGAAAATGCTCGTGAAAACTTTAGCAGAATTAAAGATGAAGAGTCGAATCATGCTGCAGAATTAGCAACTCAATACTTAGACCTGATTGCAGAATACGAAGATCGTCTACTTGCATTGCAAGAAGGCAGGTTGATAATGTTGAACTCTATATCATCTCAATCAAGAGGTCTAAATAGCATATTTTTGCTATTGGTAAGTGTTGTGATAGGTATGGTGCTTGCCGTTGTGGCACCATTGGCAATAGAAGGCTTGTCCAGAGTGTGGCGGATGATAGGAAGTAACAAAAGCTGATGTCACGGCGCCTCTCTATAAAATCTGTGTCATTTCTTTGGCTTGGTTCCTTTGCTGGTGCTGGCCTTGCCTTTTTGTCACAGGTGCTACTTGCAAGACTGCTCAATCCAGAATTATTCGGGCTTTTTGGTGCCGGCTTAGCGCTTGCTATGTTGTTAACACCGATAGCGAGTTTCGGGATTGGGCAGTATTGGCTGAAGGCCTTCGGTGAAGAAGGCTGGCACGGTGTGCGATGGGTCAGGCCATCCATCAAGCTCGTTATATTCAGCACCGCAGTGGCGATGGCCATGCTGCTAATGTGGGCTATCCTGGGGCCCAACACGACAGCAGGTCAAACGCTTCTTATATTTCTTTCTTTTCATATAGCTGGACAAGTAGCTATCGAACTTGTGAGCAGTAAATTGCAACTTGAAGAGCGCTTTGGTGTCTTGGCGTTATGGCAATTTTCACCTCATTTGTTGAGGTTTTTATTGATTTTAGCCACGGTGTTTATCGTGAGCAGTTTTAACTCATTTTGGGTAGGTTGGGTCTATGGCATTACCGCCGCTACTGTTGTCCTATTTGCAGTTTTTTTTATTAAGCAAATGACGACTCACAGATTTCTGTTACGCGGCCATCCTGCTGTGCAAGATGGGAGCGCACAGGAAAAGGTGGGCGTGGTGGATGTGGCAAAGCAGGCATGGCCTTTTGGGTTAGCCGTTTTGGCCTACCTGATTTATTTCCAAAGTGATTTAGCTTTAGTCAAGTATATGGTGGGGGATGCCGAAGCAGGCTTCTACAATGTTGCATTTACTATTATGACAGCAGTTTATCTGTTTCCTTCTGTGCTTTTTCAGAAATTCTTTCTACCTAAGATACATCGCTGGGCGCACCAGGACCGGGAAAAGTTGAGGCAGGTATATTTGGCTGGAAATAAATGGATGCTAGTGATTGGAATTGCCGTGGCTGTTGTTTTAGCAGCACTAGCAGAGCCAGTTGTACATCTGCTTTTTGGTGAAACTTATATCGTATCTGCAAATTACGTCAAGATATTCTGCTTGTCTATTCCAGCCATGTTCCTTGCCTTTTGTTCAGGAGCCATGCTGGTCACGAAAGAGCACATGAAGGTAAAAGTGCGCTTTATGCTATGGGTAGCAGGATTCAATATTGGGCTCAATATTATTCTGATACCAATTTATGGTGCTCTAGCTGCCGCACTTACCACGGTGGCGAGCCAATACCTTCTGGCTGTTCTGTATCACTATGGAGCGAGCCAACGGGTGTTTTCGGAAAAATGGAAGCAGTAATTTTACAGGGCAAGGTGATGCTACAGAATCTAAAGAGCTATGGGCGCGTCCTATTGGCTGGTGGTGGCTTTTTATATGATCTAAAACGTTACTGGTCCTATGCGGGATGGAAAATTCGGCTCGGTGACGCAGAAGAAAGAAATTACTACATGGTAAAGGTTTACCATGCGCTCGAAAAAAGCATGAGCTTTAGTGAGCGGCGTCCCGGCGCTGGCTGGGATAATGCACTGCTTTTGATGGATGCACTGGAAAAGTCAGCAAATGCACAGCAGCACGGCTGTCACGATAACATGTCACTGACAGTGCTAGAAAAATTTCTAGAAGTTGAAAAGCCACATAATCCAGAGAAATGTAGTCAGCTTGCCGAAAGGATTCATAGCATAAAGCACCACTATAGTGAGCGTGATATAGAGCTAATAGATGAACCAGGCGTTATCTGCTTTTCACGAGAAAAAGTTGAGCATGCCCAGCTGAAAGAGCCCGAGAGCTTCTTTTTAACCAGGCATTCTCTTCGAGAATATGCTGCCGAGCCCGTGGATGAGAGTGTCCTGCATCGTGCAGTGAAGCTTGCCATGGGAACGCCCTCGGTTTGCAATCGCCAAGCTTGGCATGTTTATCACCTTAACGGCAGCATGGCACAAACAGCGCTGGCTGAACAAAATGGCAATCGAGGTTTTGGGCACAAGGTTGAGCAAGTGCTTATTGTTGCAGCGGATCTCAAAGCGTTTTGCTCTCCTAACGAGCGCTACCAGCATTGGATTGATGGCGGCATGTTCTCCATGTCACTTATCTGGGCACTGCATTCATTAGGAGTCGCTTCCTGTTGCTTGAACTGGAGCCAGTCTGGCCGTGCTGACATGCGGCTAAGAAGCGCAGTGCCCATCAAGCCAGAACATACGGTGATGATGATGATTGCCATCGGTTACCCAAAAGAGAGCAACACGGTATGCAGCTCCGTTAGGCGGCCTGTTGAGGAAGTGTATACGCTTATAGAAAAGAAGGAACCTGCTCAGAACGCAGCTCAAAGAGGACAGGCCTGATGAAGATTTGTTTTATTACCCTGCACTGGGCAAATAATTACGGTGCAGCACTTCAAACATATGCCATGAATGAAGTGCTGAAAAGGTATGGAGACGTATCGGTAATTGATTACCGAAGTCCGAAGCCTGCCAAGGGAATGCAGGTCATACGAGTAGGAGCTACCGTACGTGATGTGCTCAGGGCCGGGAAAGATGTTTTTCGTCTTATACCGCGTTACCGCGTGATTAATAAGTTCCGCCGTTTTAATGAGCACCACCTGAACTTGACCTCACGCGCAAGAAACCAGTATGACTTATCTACCATTGCGGATGGGTATGATGCAGTGATTGCTGGCAGCGACCAAATTTGGAGCCCAGAAGTCGTTAGCGACCAAGGTAAACTAGACGACGCCTATTTCTTGACCTTTGCCAAAAATAAACGTCGTATTGCGTTCGCCTCCAGCATGGGCTCTTTTCGATACGATGCTAACCTCCAGGCTAAAATAGTTTCATATCTCGAAGATTTTCATGCGTTGGCTGTTCGCGAAAAAGGAACCGCGGGTTTTTTAAGTCAGCTTCTTGGCAGGGAAGTTAGCCATGTTGTTGACCCCTCCCTGCTGCTCTCTCGGCAAGAGTGGGAACAACGGTTTCCTTTAACAGATAAAAAAGAAGACGCTTATATACTGGTCTACGCACTCAAAAAAGATGCGCTACTAAAGCGTGTCGTTGAAGCAGCGGCCCAAGAATTTGGCCTACGAGTGGTAGCGATCGACCAAGATCCCTTCATCAATTATCACGCTGATCAGCACCTCAAAGATGTAGGCCCCAATGAATTTCTCGAACTCTTTCAAGGGGCAAGCTTCGTGGTAACCAACTCCTTCCACGGAACAGCCTTCAGCCTGAACCTTGGTAAGCCCTTTGTGGTCACAACCCCTCCAACAGGCCAGAACCGAATCGCTAGCTTATTGGGAGAAGTGGGCGAGACACAAAGGCTGGTGAATGAAACGACCACGGAAAGCCAGCTCACTCATGTTTTAAGCACCACGCCTGATGCCGCCAAGGTAGAGGTAGCCCTTGCCCAATTACGTAGCCACTCGCTGGCTTTTCTTGATAAAGCCTTACGACAAGAAAGGGTGATTGAGTGAATCGAGAAGTTGGGAGCCAAGACGTTACGAGACAAGAAAAGCCGTATCGCTGGGATATTATTCTTTTATCTTCATTAGCGTTGATACTGCTTCTTCCTAGTTTTGTGTTTGTTGTACTGGACCAGAGCTCCCTGGCCGCAGGGATACTGGTTGCCGGTATGCTGGTTGCTGTGCTCAATACGCGTAATATTCTGAACTTCCTCTTCTCTGGCATCGTATTTTTGCTGCTGCTCCTGCTATGTGCCATCAGTGCAAGTGCATTTTTCAGCCTAGCGAGCAGTGGTGAAGTAAAGCCTCTTATGTCCCTAGTGGTTATCGTAGTACTGCTTGCTGCGGTGGCCCTTGGCCGACGGGTACACATCATGAATTACGAGGTGCTTATCCGAGCGGTATACTACTTCCTACTATTTCTTGTGGCGTTAGGTTGGCTAGCACTGATATGGACACCCGCAGCATGGGGCTACACGTTGCTGGAAAAGCCTGTTTTTCCTTACTCGGAAGAGAGCCACTATGCGTTAGCAATCGGTATGCTGGCGTGCGGGCAAGTCTATGTTGATAAAACATCACGCTCGCTTTTCATACTTACCAATATGTTCCTACTGGCCATATTATTCCCGAATTTGACCTTGCTGGTTTTCTTTCTGATCGCCGCTTTCATATTCACGATGCGATTTCAGCCGATCTTCTTCTGGATCCTGTTGGTATCCGGCTTAATAGGAGCAATATTTTTTGCGCAGTTTGTATTGCCGCATTTCGAATACTTTTCAAGTCGGCTAGATTTTAGTGAAACCAACAACCTAACAACCTTGGTCTTCCTCCAAGGCTGGGCGATGGCATGGCTAAACTTGGTAGAAACCCAAGGGGTAGGGCTTGGTTTCCAGATGTTAGGCGAGGTAGGAACCACCTACCCTCATTACACCGCTAGAATCGTGGATTTGACCGGCCGTGAATTTAACACCTCCGATGGAGGATTGCTGGCAGCCAAAGTGATCGCTGAGCTAGGGATACTAGGGGTGGTGCTAGTCGGCCTTTATTTAATATTCATCTTACGCTTCGTGATAAAGGGAAATGCGTGGCGTTATAGGGTGAATATTTTGCCCTTGGTGGAACGTCAAGAGGCCATGAAACGCCTAATGTTACTGGGCTTTGCGTTTGGCTTCCTTGTAGAAGTGTTCTTAAGGGGGTACGGCTACTTCTCTCCTGGCGTTTTTTGGCTAGTAACGATCTTATATGCACTAGATCGCATGCGTGCAAGGAGGCAGAGTGAGCTTACAGAGTGAGAGGCTAAATATCGTTATTATTAACGATTACGCCCACGTCCAAGGCGGGGCGGCCCAAGTCGCAATAGAAAGCGCCAGAGGATTAGCTCTGGCCGGGCACCATGTCACCTTCGTGTACGGTAGTGGTGATATTAGTGATCGGCTTCAGCACGAAAATATAACCCTATTCGAGCTGGGTCAGCACGACCTATTGTCTAACCCTAGTCGGCTGGACGCTGCCCGTAAGGGTATCTGGAACCGTATGGTGGAAGTAAAGCTGTCTGAACTGTTTCCCCAGTTACCCCAGGCCACCACCATTATTCATATTCACACTTGGGTGAAGTCGCTATCAATCAGCGCAGTAACAGCGGCAACCAAGAGCGGCCTGCCGGTAGTAGTGACGCTGCACGACTACTTTTCAGTATGCCCCAATGGTGGGTTTTATAATTACCAAACACAGCAAGCATGCACCCTGAAACCCTTATCGGGGGCCTGTCTAGCCACGCACTGTGATGCCCGCAGCTATCCGCAGAAGCTATGGCGCTATGCTCGTCAAATGGTGACGACGCTAGGCGGTATGCCGAAAAATATTCAACATTTTATTTATGTATCAGAATTCAGTCGTCAGGTGCTTGCCCCATACTTGCCTTCTGAAGCGGCCTACTGGCATGTGCCAAATCCAATTGATACCCAGCGGCGCCCCCCACAGGTACCCAGCGACTCACACACCATTAGCTATATCGGCCGTCTTTCAAAAGAAAAAGGAGCCGATCTTTTTACCGCTGCGGCAAGCAACTGCGACTTCCAGACACGCCTAGTCGGGGAGGGTGATTTAAAAAGCGAGCTTATAACAAAGCTCCCCAATGGTGAGTTTACCGGCTGGGTAGATCGCACCTCGGTAGACCATTACATCGGCACTTCCCGTGCCATCGTATTCCCATCACGCTGCTACGAAACACAAGGCATGGTAATCGCCGAAGCAGCCGCCCAAGGGGTGCCCTGTATCGTCTCTGATGCCTGTGCCGGGAGAGATTTTGTTGAGCACGAGGTAACAGGGTTATGGTTTCGCAGCGGTGACGCAGAAGGCCTGGCAGCGGCTATGCAGCGCCTGCACGACGACCCACAACTCGCCGACAAATTGGGTCAAGAAGCCTATGCGCAGTTTTGGAAATCACCCCCTACAATTGATCAGCACATAGACACCCTGACGGCGTGCTACTCGCAAATACTGCACAGGTGAAGTCAACTCTTGCTCCACAGCGCTTTTGCCATCCTCTGCATTGAGATAGAACGCTGCGAACTCAGCATGCGTCTGTCTTAGCAGAGATGTCTTAGCAGAGCGCGTAGCCGGGTGAAACGTGAGCGCATGTACGATTGCGCCGCTCCTCTAGTGGTTAAAAACAGTACCTGAATCCGTGAAGCCGGCGCCGACACTTTCCCTATCACCGCCAGCGAGCACTTTTTGATCATTCGCCCCGTGCAAGTTGGCTTTCGCAAGCCCGTTATTGCCAAAACCCACCGTGCTGATCGG
>NZ_JAMXSJ010000062.1:0-9152 GCF_024124725.1 Halomonas sp. Ps84H-12
CCTTGGTGGTTGACAACCGCGCCCTGCAATCCTTCCGGGACTGGACCGTGGTGTTTATTCAGGTGGATGACACCTACGAGATCCGCCCACTGGAGCTGGGCCGCAGCGACGGCAACCTGACTGAGGTGCTGGGCGGCCTGCAAGCAGGCGATCGCTATGTGGTGGAAAACAGTTATTTGATCAAGGCCGATATCGAAAAATCCGGCGCATCCCACGACCACTAACCCAGGAGGCTTTGATGATAAACGCCATCTTACGCTTCTCGGTAGAGCGGCGGTTTTTAACGTTATCCCTTATTCTGGTGCTGGTCGGCGTGGGCGTGTGGAGTTTTCAGCGCCTGCCCATCGACGCGGTGCCGGATATCACCAATGTCCAGGTACAGATCAACACCGAGGCACCGGGCTATTCGCCCCTGGAGGCAGAGCAACGCATCACCTTCCCGGTGGAAACGGCCTTGTACGGCCTGCCCAACCTGTCCTATACCCGGTCCCTGTCCCGCTACGGCCTGTCCCAGGTCACGGTGGTGTTCGAGGAAGGCACGGACATCTATTTCGCCCGCAACCTGATCAATGAGCGCTTGGGCGCCATCAAGAGCGCGCTGCCACCCGGGCTGGAGCCGGAGATGGGTCCCATCGCCACCGGTCTTGGCGAGATCTTCATGTACACCGTAGAAGCCCTGCCCGGTGCCACTCAAGCGGATGGCAGTCCGCTGGACGCTACGGCACTGCGGGAGATCCAGGACTGGATCATCAAACCCCAGTTGGCCCAGGTGCCCGGCGTGATCGAGGTCAACACCATTGGCGGCTACGACAAGCAGTACCACGTCACGCCGTCGCCCCAACGGTTGCTGGAGTTCGGCATCACGGTGGATGAACTGGTCAGCACCCTGCGGGCCAATAACACCAATCGCGGCGCCGGCTATATCGAACGCAACGGCCAACAGCTGTTGGTGCGCTCGCCCGGGCAGCTGGCCACCATTGGCGATATTGAACAGGTGGTGATTGCCAACCGGGATGGTGTGCCAGTCCGGGTAGCCGATGTAGCTGAAGTGGCCATTGGCAAGGAGCTGCGCACCGGCGCCGCCACCCGCGACGGCAAGGAAACGGTGATGGGCACCGCCATGATGCTGGTGGGGGAAAATTCCCGGGCGGTAGCACAGGCGGTGGCCGAAAAGCTGGAGGCCATTCAGCCCTCCCTGCCCGACGGCGTCAAGGTGGAGGCGGTATACGACCGCACAGCCCTGGTGGACAAGGCGATTGCCACGGTGGAGAAGAACCTGCTTGAAGGGGCACTGCTGGTGATCGTGGTGCTGTTTCTGTTGCTGGGCAACCTGCGCGCCGCCTTGATCACGGCAGCTGTCATTCCGCTTTCGATGCTCGCCACCATCACCGGTATGGTGCGGTCTGGCGTATCCGCCAATTTGATGAGTCTGGGGGCGCTGGATTTCGGCCTGATCGTCGACGGCGCGGTCATCATCGTCGAGAACTGTATCCGGCGCCTGTCCCAGGCCCAGCACCAGGGTCAGTTGGCCCTCAAGGAACGTCTGCAATTGGTGTTCGAGGCCACCAACGAAGTGATTCGTCCCAGCCTGTTTGGTGTCGCCATCATTACTGTGGTGTACCTGCCGATCTTTGCTCTCACCGGGGTCGAGGGCAAGATGTTCCACCCCATGGCGGCCACTGTCGTAATGGCACTGCTGGCGGCCATGGTGCTGTCACTGACCGTGGTGCCCGCCGCTGTTGCGGTCTTTATGGGGGGCAAGATCAGCGAAAAGGAAAGCCCGGTAATCAGCGGTGCTAAATCGCTCTACAGGCCTGCGCTGCGGGTGGCTATGAGGTTCCGCTGGCTGGTGTTGGGCGGCGCGACCACGCTGGTAGCGGTCTGTCTCTGGCTGGCGACCACCCTGGGGTCGGAATTTATTCCACAACTGGATGAAGGGGATATTGCACTCCATGCCCTGCGCATCCCGGGCACCGGGTTGGAGCAGTCCATCGAGATGCAATCGCAGCTGGAAGAACGGCTGAAGGCCTTTGGGGAGGTGGACAAGGTGTTCGCCAAGATCGGCACGCCGGAAGTGGCCACCGACCCCATGCCCCCCAGCGTAGCGGACAACTTTGTTATCTTGAAGCCCCGCAGCCAATGGCCGAACCCAGACAAAACCAAGGATGAACTGGTGGCGGAAATGGCAGCAGCGGTGGAAATGCTTCCCGGCAACAAGTATGAGTTCACCCAGCCCATAGAAATGCGCTTCAACGAACTGATCTCCGGCGTGCGCGCCGACCTCGGCATCAAGGTGTTCGGCGATGACCTGGATCAGCTGCTGGCATCGGCCAACGACGTCCTTGAGGTTGTGGAATCCATGGAGGGCGCCGCCGATGCCCGGGTCGAACAGGTGACCGGCCTGCCCATGCTGTCGGTACACCCCAAGCGCATGGCGCTATCCCGCTACGGGCTGACCGTGGATGATCTCCAGGATCTGGTGGCAGCCGGTGTCGGGGGCGAAAACGCCGGCCTGATTTACGAAGGCGACCGCCGCTTCCAGTTGGTGGTGCGTCTTCCCGAAGACATCCGCCGGGATGTGGACAGCCTCGCGGACCTACCTGTCCCCCTGCCGGACGGTGGCTATGTGCCCCTGTCGGAAGTGGCCGAGCTGGAGCTGGCTCCGGCGCCCAACCAGATCAGCCGGGAAAACGGCAAGCGTCGGGTGGTGGTCACCGCCAACGTGCGGGACCGCGACCTGGGCGGATTTGTCGAGGAAGCACAGGCGCGCATTGCGGACGACGTGGACCTACCCGCCGGATACTGGCTGGATTACGGCGGGACCTTCGAGCAACTGCAGTCCGCCAGTCAGCGGCTTGCCATCGTGGTGCCCGTGACCCTCGCCATCATCCTCGCACTCTTGGTGATGGCCTTCGGCTCCCTCAAAGATGCCTTGATCATCTTCACCGGCGTGCCACTGGCCCTCACCGGCGGGGTTCTGTCCCTGTGGCTGCGAGACATGCCCCTGTCGATCTCGGCGGGTGTTGGCTTTATCGCCCTCTCCGGGGTGGCGGTGTTAAACGGCTTGGTGATGATCGCCTTTATCCGCGATCTGTGGCACGAGCAGGGTGACCTGATGAAGGCCATTGTCGAAGGCGCCCTGATCCGCTTACGGCCGGTATTGATGACCGCCCTGGTAGCAAGCCTCGGCTTTGTACCCATGGCACTCAATACCGGCACCGGTGCCGAAGTACAGCGTCCTCTGGCGACCGTGGTGATCGGCGGGATTATCTCGTCCACCCTGTTGACGTTGTTTGTACTCCCTGTGCTCTATGCGCTGTTGCATGGCAGAAGTGCCAGTAACTCCACGCCCACAGGCGACATTAATCACGACACTGATAGTTAACCAACACTCCATCGTGGGGGGGGAATCTCCCCATGATTTTTTCAATGTTCTTTTATTGCGGTTTATATCCTGGAAAGACTATGAACGATCCACCCAAGCAACGAATAGATGACTTGAAAGAAGCCTCACCCTTTCGAACACATCGCATCCACGCCATCAACAGTGACTGGTATTTTTTAACCCGTGAAGGTCAAAATATCGGGCCATTCCCGAACAAAAAAGCGGCCGAAGACAGCCTTGCGGAACTCCTGAAAACTGTCAAAAAGGATGAGTAGCCAATGGCCCAAAATCCACAAAGTCGCCAAGGTACAGGCGACCAGGCACAGAGTAAGCTGAATACAGCAGATGCCTCTTTATAAATAGCCACCAACTAGGTTAACCCAATGAGTCACGACCATGTGCATATACCCCCCGAGACCAAGGATAAACGCGTTGCCATCGCCATCTGGGCGAACGGGATCCTGACCCTGGCTCAGATTGGGGGAGGTATCTTTGCCGGCAGTCTCGCCCTTATCGCGGACGCCTTGCATAACTTCTCTGACATGGCCTCACTCGTCATCGCGTTCGCGGCGCAAAAAATTGCGCGCCGCCAGGCTGACGCAAGGATGACCTTTGGCTACGGACGCATTGAAATCGTTGCAGCTCTCATCAACTACACTACCTGGGCGTTGTCACACACACAGTAGTAATTGTATATCCCTCGCCATACAGCATTAAAGCTCATGACGATGTCATGGTCCGTAGATGCCACGAGTGACTTCTTGGAGCATGGGAAGAACTCCTTACCACCTTTCGTGTGACAGTAGCCTTTCTGTTGGAGCTTCTGCACTATCTCCTTCACAGGGGCATCGACTCTTGGATGCCATCCAGTCGTCCGCTTCATTGTTGTGCGTTTGCCCTCGGTCTTTACCATCCGGCGTTTCACTGAGCTTCCTATGGATAGGTTAAAGCTCAGGAACTTTGCAGCACGATCCTTAGCGTTGGTTATTAACGTCTTTTCCTCCGACAATTCAAGCTTGAGTTTCTGGTCGAGAAACGCCGTCGCTTGCTCTTTGAGCTGCTTGGCAAGTTCTTTAGGTCCAGTTACCCCAATGATCCAATCGTCAGCATATCGGACATATCGAATGCGTATGAAATCAGGATCATTGACCATCACCGAGGGTAAGTGTTCAGCCCTTCGTGACAGCTCTTTTATCTCTTCATCATCCGGTTTGGCTTGTCCTGTTTTGAGCAGATACTCCTTATGAGGTTGATAAACCTCTCATCCTTGATTCGTTGCCTCAGCAATTGAATCAACGTATGATGATCGATATTATCAAAGAAGCCTTTGATGTCTCCTTCAATCAACCAGGTCGTACCTTGCCAGCTAGTATACTCCTTAACGGCAGTATGGCAGCTTCTACCGGGTCTAAACCCATGACTGGCTTCACTAAAGCTTGGCGATTCCGGCGTATCGTAGATTGATTCAAGTATTTCTCGAATCATCTCCTGAACTATTTTGTCGCGAGGAGAAGGGATCCCTAATGGCCGAGTTTTACCGTTGGCTTTGGGTATATTCTTCCTCCTGACGGGAGCACCGCCAATACCCCCCACAGGTAACCGGTGAGCGGCCTGGATACCTCGGCCGGTTCGCGCGCCTTATCAGTCATGTCCACGTGCCGCCTTGGTTAGTACTTGGGTGCAGCGATTCAGTGCGGCTCGTTTAACAGCAATTGTGTGTTGAATTTGCCGTTCGACGGCTCGACACTGCCGTTCATCTCCGCTATCCAGCGCCTGTATAAATTCGGCAATCTCGGGGAGACCGAGACCGGCTTCACGACAGGAGCGGATCAACGCCAACCGTTGCAGGCAGCCGTCATCGAACAAGCGAGAGCCCCCCTGAGTGGTGCCACAGGCGTACACCAATCGCATGTCCAGATAAGTCCGGATCTGATGCACTGACAGGCCGCAGAGACGGGCCGCTTCGGAAATGACACAGCCTTCTTTTTGCGCCCCCGGCCCACCTTCAAGGTTGGGGTTTACCATTCGGGTATTAGCTCCCATGTTGGTCACTCCTTGCCCTGTTGAGTATAAGGTGCGCAATCCGCTGCCCCAGTTCGAAACCTTCCTGAACACTCACCATGTGCACATGCATTTTATCCCGCCCCCAGGCCTCCCCGGCCTGCCGTGAAGCAAAGAAATGGACGTCGCAACAAAACGCACTTCGAATGTCTCCCGCTGCGGCCACCGAGACTAAAGAGACGACCGCGTCCTCCGGCTCAAGCGAAACCACTCCCTGTGGCGTAACCGTCAAGGTGACCGGGTTGTTCGTCTGCGGGCAACGCGATTGCACCTGCGCCCGTTCGCCGATGACAGCTGGAAACATCAAGGCATCCAGTGCACACCAGGTATAAAGTGGCCGATCGTTGACAACAAATGCATGCGGGGTTTCTCGCAGTGTGATGCCGGAGCCGATCAGCCGTCCCTGGCCGTCGTACTCGATGGTCCCGCAGGGCAGTTTTTCCAGCACCAACTCTGCCTCATCAGTCGTCCAGTTGAGCGACTTCGCGAGCCGCTCAACAGTGACCGGTTGTCCCAGGGCAAGCTCGCGCAACAGCGTCACATGAAGCGCGGCTTCCCTTTCGCCGGTCAGACCCAGCCGTTCCACGATCTCATCCATGTTATACATTGGCGGCACCGTCTTATCCCGCACAGCACGACAATTGCTTCACGTCCTTGGTGAAGGTTTGGGCACAGAGCTTGAGCCCCTCCACCATGGTCAGGTACGGGAACAGCTCATCGGCAATGTCGTTCACGGTCATACGCGCACGCAGCGCCATGACGGCCGTCTGGATCAGCTCACCGGCTTCGCCCGCGACGGACTGGACACCCAGCAATCGTCCGCTGCCACGCTCAGCGACCATCTTGATGAAGCCCCCGGCATCGAAGTTAACCAGGGCCCGGGGCACGTTATCGAGGGTCAGGGTGCGGCTGTCGGTGTCGTATCCCTGAGCCTGGGCCTCCGCCTCGGACAGACCGACGGTGGCCACTTGTGGATCGGTAAAGATCACCTCGGGCATGGCGCTGAGGTCGAGGCTGGCGTCACCGCCGGTCATGTTAATGGCGGCCCGACTACCACCGGCGGCGGCCACGTAGACAAACTGGGGCTGGTCGGTGCAATCGCCCGCGGCATAGATGCCCGACGCAGTGGTTTGGAGATGTTTGTCAATCTGGATCGCACCGCCCTCGGTGGCAACGCCGATGGCCTCCAGGTTGAGGTTTTCGGTATTGGGTGTGCGACCACTGGCGACCAGCAGTTGCTCTGCCTGTATCGTGCCGGCGTTGGTCTGTATGGTAAACAGCTGACCGTCGTGGCTCACTTCGCTGGCCTGGGTCTGCTTGAGCACCTCGATGCCCTCACGACGGAAGGCCGCTTCCACGGCTTCACCCACCGCCGGATCTTCCTGTGACAGCACCCGGCTGCGGGCCAGAACCGTGACCTGGCTGCCGAGGCGTGCAAAGGCCTGCGCCAGTTCGATGGCCACCACCGAGGCACCGATTACGACGAGGCGCTCGGGAATGTGATCCAGTTCCAGCGCACTGGTGGAGGTGAGATAGGGAGTTTCGGACAGCCCCGGAACGGGTGGTTCGGCGGGTCTTGCGCCCGTGCCGATAAAGGCCCGGTCAAAGCTCACCGTCTGTTCGCCGCCGGCGTTGAGCGTCACCGTCAGCGTGCGCTCGTCCACGAACCGCGCCTCGCCCTTGAGGACGGTAATCGCGGCATTGTCGTTGAGAATGCTCTGGTACTTGGACTCGCGCAGCTCCTCCACCCGGGCCTGTTGCTGAGCCAGAAGGGCTGAACGATTCACCGCCGGTGCCTGGGCACTCAGTCCGTCGTCAAACGGGCTTTCCCGGCGAAGGTGGGCGATATGCGCCGACCGGATCATGATTTTGGACGGTACGCAACCAATGTTGACGCAGGTTCCGCCGATGGTGCCGCGCTCAATCAGCGTCACCCGGGCACCGCGCTCCGTCGCTTTCAGGGCCGCAGCCATGGCACTGCCACCGCTGCCAATCACCGCAATGTGCAGGTTGTTGTCACTCATAAACGTTACTCCTTGGTTGAAGGGCTATCGCAGCAGGCGTCGTGTTTCTTTTTACGCCAGACGGCATAGCAGGTCAGGCCAATAAATAAGACCAGTGCGGGCAACAGCACGTAGTCGAGATAACCGGTCAGGGCAGCCAGGCCTAACGTTCCTAGCAAAACCACCAGTATCGGCGTGAAACAGCGCGACCAGCACGGTGCAAATGATGCTCACCCGCAACAAGGTTTGGGGTTCGCATGGTTACTCCTGTTTCGCCTGGGGCTGTTTCAACGTGGACGGGTAACCCGCGTTAGTCGTGGCTTGAGTCAGCGCCTCAACGGAGGTTTTCTCATCGTCGTAGGTAACCGTCGCATCACGTTCCTCATATCGGACATCCACAGCGCTCACGCCGTCGACCCGCTTTAGGGCAGCTTTAACCGTAATCGGGCAGGCCGAACAGGTCATGCCTGGAACGGATAAGGTCACCGTTTGTTGCGCAGCCAGGGCAGGCAGGCTGAACAGCGTAAACAGTACGGCAGCAATCAGGGACTTTTTCATGGTGTAGTGCCTCTCAGTCAACATAGTGGATCAGGTTTCAGTAAAACAGCGGTAAGACGAAGGGGAAAGCCAACGCAGTCAGAATGAGCAGCGCGACGATCCAGAAAACGACCTTGTAGGCCGTGCGCACTTGCGGTACCGCGCAAACATCGCCCGGCTGGCAGGCCCCGACAGGTCGATATATCCGGCGCCAGGCAAAGACCATCGCCACCAGTGCCGCACCGATGAACCAGGGCCGATAGGGTTCCAGGGCGGCCAGGCTGCCGACCCAGGCACCGGAAATGCCCAACGTGATCAAGACCAGGGGGCCAAGACAACAGGCAGACGCCAGAGCAGCGGCAATCCCTCCTGCGATCAGCGAACCGCGACCGGATTTTTTGGACTCTGACATTACGATGGCTCCTTTCTAAAAATGGGTGACTGAGGTAAGGTTACTCCCGTAGTCAGCTACGGAATCAACCCCTATGTCCAAAAAACAACACTCAATGACCATTGGAGCCCTGGCCAAAGCCGCCGGTATGGGAGTGGAAACCATCCGCTATTACCAGCGCCGGGGGTTAGTGGCAGAGCCTGAAAAGCCCTATGGAAGCATCCGCCATTACGACGATCAGGCGTTGGCCCGCCTGCACTTTATTCGAACGGCCCAGTGGCTGGGGTTCAGTCTGGATGAAATCGGAGGGCTGCTGACACTGCAGGACGGTACCCATTGCGATGAAGCACGGGTATTGGGCGAGCAAAAACTAGCCAGTGTGCGGGCGAAAATTTCAAGCCTGCGACGCATCGAGCGTGCGCTGGACGGGTTAGTGCAGGAATGCTGCGCTCAGCGTGGGAATGTTGAATGCCCATTAATCACATCGCTCCAGGATGGGCTTGAAAACTCGGCTTTTACCTGATTAAAGAACAAGA
Organism: Halomonas sp. Ps84H-12; assembly: GCF_024124725.1. Classification (NCBI taxonomy): domain Bacteria; kingdom Pseudomonadati; phylum Pseudomonadota; class Gammaproteobacteria; order Oceanospirillales; family Halomonadaceae; genus Halomonas; species Halomonas sp. Ps84H-12. The sequence goes on from NZ_JAMXSJ010000062.1 coordinate 8,914, forward strand.
CAGTCCGTGAACGAGGCGTACACAAAATTAAGGGCTGAAGGGAGGTACGCTAACCTCACCAACCAAAAAAAGCAGGGCCTCCCGAAGGGCGAGACACTAGCAGCCTGTCGGACTTTCCGTTGCACCGTGAGATACTGACCACCGTCATCGCCGAGCTGAGAAGATCGCCATGAGCCGCTTCATCCCTGTGGATCGCCAGACCGATTACCTGCTGCCGCCTTCGGTAGACGAGTGGTTGC
>NZ_JAMXSJ010000063.1:0-9125 GCF_024124725.1 Halomonas sp. Ps84H-12
AGGTGGCTGACTGCCGGTGCTTCTTCGATTTAAAGCTGGGGTACCGCGCCCGCTTGGCAAAGAAATGCTTGAACGCACTTTGTTGATGGCGCAAGCATTGTTGCAGTGGCACCGAACTAACCTCGGCCAGAAAGGCGGTGTCCGGCTGCTTCTTTAACTGTGTTAGGAACGCGCTGGCATCGTTATAGCCGATCTTTTCCTGACGCTGATAGAACGCGTCGGTGCGATAGCGTAGTACCGAGTTCCAGACAAACCGCACGCACCCAAACGTCCGCGCCAACAAGGCTGCTTGCTCAGGCGTGGGATAGAAGCGGTATTGGTAGGCGCGTTCGGCTTTCATGCTTTACACTTTAGATGAAATATTGTAAGGATGCAAAACACAAGGCGTCCTGGCGGACGCTGCGCTATCCATCCTCGCACCAAAAGTACGAGGTTTTCCGCGCTAACTGATAAAAGTATCACCATCCGCTACAACAATGCCAATTTTTATTAGCCAAGTCGGCGAAACTTACTAACGTGAAACAGAGAACTATAACAGCGGCAATACTTCCTTTTCCTGCAAAATGGTGGTCTTACCTGGAGAAGATGCTAACGGTGCCAAAAAGTTTGCCCAACGCATCGCCTATCGATTACAAGAGCAACCCATGACGTGGCACGAAGACCGGCTCGTTTATGTGACGGTCTCGATTGGGGTTGCCTGCCTCAACGATGGCGGCTTTACCAACAGCACCGAGCTCATCAATGCCGCCAACAAAAGCATGTACTTTATTAAACACAGCGGCCGCTGCGGTATTGCCGTATACGGGCACTAACCTAGCCGTTTAATGATTGCTCCCGCACTCAGCGGGGGCCTTACTCACAGCTGATCGAGCGACTGTCAGCAGCGCAAATTAAACGCTACTCATATACCTCAGCTTCAGACAGCTGACTACCCGCCTGATCTTTTTCCGACAGCGCAATCTCTACCGGCAACGTGGGCCACTCAATGGCAAGCTCCGGGTCATCGAAACGGATGCAGCGCTCTGATTCAGGGTGGTAGTAATCAGTGGTTTTGTACAAGAAGTCAGCGGTTTCTGAAAGCACTACAAACGCATGACCAAAGCCTTCCGGCACCCACAGTTGGCGATTATTGTCAGCAGACAGCTCAACGCCTACCCACTGCCCAAAATGCGCCGAATGGCGGCGCAGGTCTACCGCCACATCCCACACGCTGCCCTGGGTAACGCGCACCAGCTTACCTTGCGGCTGCTCAAGCTGGTAATGGATGCCACGTAGCACCCCCTGGCGAGAGCGGGAGTGGTTATCCTGCACAAACTCGCGCTTGCACCCGGTCGCCTCTTCAAACGCTTTTTGATTAAAGCTTTCCATAAAAAAGCCACGGGCATCGCCAAACACCTTAGGGGAAAGAATGAACACCCCTGGTAGAGACGTTTCTTCAACCTGCATTAGTGGCCACCTTTAGCATCTAAACGGTTTAACAAGTACTGACCATAGCCGGTTTTTGCCAGTGCCGTGGCGCTTTCACGCAGCGACTCATCGCTTAGCCAGCCCTGCTGCCAGGCAATCTCTTCCAGGCAAGCCACTTTCAGTCCTTGGCGGTGCTCAATGGTTTGCACGTACTGGCTCGCCTCTAACAGGCTATCGTGGGTACCGGTATCCAACCAGGCAAAACCACGGCCCAAGCGCTCGACGCGCAGGTCGCCACGCTCTAGGTAAGCATTGTTCACGCTAGTAATTTCCAACTCGCCGCGTTCAGAAGGCGTGACCTGCTTGGCGATCTCGACCACATCGTTATCGTAAAAATAGAGCCCGGTAACTGCGTAAGGCGACTTCGGCTTGGCGGGTTTCTCCTCAATAGAGACCGCCTTACCGTCAGCATCAAACTCCACTACCCCGAAGCGCTCTGGGTCTTTCACCAAATAACCAAACACCGTAGCACCGCTGGTTTGTGCCGCCGCCCGCTTTAACTGGTCTGAGAAGTGTTGACCGTGGAAAATGTTATCACCCAGCACCAAGCACACCGGTGCATCGCCAATAAACTCTTCACCAATAATAAACGCCTGCGCCAAGCCATCTGGGCTAGGCTGCACTGCGTACTCAAAGCGCACACCAAAAGAGTCGCCATTGCCCAGCAGGTTTTCATACTGAGGCAAATCTTCCGGGGTAGAGATAATCAAAATCTCGCGGATGCCAGCCAGCATTAACACCGAAATCGGATAATAGATCATCGGCTTGTCGTAAATCGGCAGCAGCTGCTTTGAAACACCGCGCGTGATGGGGTGCAGGCGCGTACCGCTGCCACCTGCCAAGATAATGCCTTTACGTTGCATCGTATTGCTCCTTGCTCGTTACCCGCAGAACTAACGCGAGCTTGCTATTTCTTCCACGGTTAGCGCCAGCTGGCTTTGCCAACTGGGCAACTGGATGCCCAACGCTTGTTCAATTTTATCAACGCCCAGCCGAGAGTTAAGCGGGCGAACCGCTGGCGTAGGGTAATCGCTTGTTGGTATGGCTGAAACCCCCTCAGGAGTAATCTCCAACGGTAGCCCAAGGCTGCTGGCTAACTGGAAAATCTCGCAGGCAAAGCCATGCCAGCTCGTCGCCCCTTTAGGGGCTAAATGATACACACCGCTCTCGATACCCGATGCCGTGACTGTTTGTAGCTGAGTACCGTGTAGCTTAGTAAGCGCTTGCTGTGTGACTAACGCAATCAGCCGCGCAGGCGTTGGCGCACCAATTTGGTCACTTACAACGCTTAAGGCGCTACGCTCAGCTCCTAAACGCAGCATGGTTGATAAAAAACTCTTACCATGGGCGCTGTACACCCAGCTAGTGCGGAAAATCAGGTGCTGGCAGCCACTCTTAGCGACCGCTTCATCGCCTGCTAGCTTGGTAGCCCCATAGGCATTGCATGGCCCCGCGGCATCGCCTTCCTGCCAGGGAGTATCACCCTCACCGTTGTAAACGTAATCCGATGAGTAATGCACTAACCAGCCGCCCCGCTGCTGGCAATAAGCCGCCAACTGCGCGGGCAGCTCCGCATTCAACCGTGTTACCGCCTCAAGGTCTGTTTCAGCGTTATCGACCGCCGTATAGGCAGCAGCATTTACGATAAGGTCAGGTTGGTGTTGTGCCAAAAACGCATCCACGGCGTCAGCATCCAACAGATCCAAGGCCGCCCGGTTAGGCGCCAGAATCTCACCAAGCGTAGCCAACTGACGGCGTAGCTCAAAGCCAACCTGGCCACTGCCGCCGGTGATCAGAACCTTCATAACCCATTCCTTTGTGAAACACTTGAATTCATCATCCTAGCCACCTGAGTACTACACCGGTGGCAGACAGCTTTAGCTCGCGATGTTTAATTGCTAGTTGCTAGAAGTGAGCAACAGCGGTTTACAAGACTCAAAAGAATAACTCATTCTTGCAACTGCTGTACTTGCAGCATCAGGTTTTCGGCAAACACTTTCATCACCTCAACCTTTTGATGAGCTGTCGCCAGAGCACTGTGTAGAATGACAGCCTCCTCAATATATTCATGGATCATTTTATTTCGCAGTTGACGAAGGCTGATCCACTCCTCTGCAGAATCAAGCCAACCGTATTTTTCAGCTTTATTAAGATTTATTAATAAAGCGTTGGCTGACTCACCTAGTGCATTGAGCAGCGCTGGAAGTAATTTATCGCCGAGTGTGTCTTGAAGCCGACAAAATCGACTGGTGAACGCTTCAAGCGTGAGCGCTAGCGCCGGGTCTTGCTCCAGCTTCTCCACTCTCTCGAGCGTAAGAGAAGCACCAAACGCTTGGCTGTCTGCATAGTCCAGATGCTTAATTTCCTTACTCACCACTCTTACAAGAAAATTCAGCCTCTCTTGCGTTTCTGGCAATAGGTTCACAATACAATCCCTTGTTCTTGTGCAACATGGTGAATCATCGACTTCTCTAGATTAGGGGCATTCAGCACAATATCTATCTTTTGATCGCCCAGTTGCTCAATGATCTTTGCTTGAATTCTAGCGATAGCCCAAGCAGGATTGCTTACCGCCTCTCCCACCGTAATCATCAGATCAATATCTCCACCTTTTGCGAGGTCATTGGTGCGTGAACCAAACACTCGCAGCTGGGCACCTTCGCCAAGCACATCCTTGGTAGCTTTTTTAATGGCTGTCACTTCTCTACCCGTTAATCGCACGGCTACTCTCCAGCGTATAAAGTACGTGAGCTGATACGGCACCCCGCCTTTTTACATTGTAACGTAGGGCAGGCGACCGTAAGCACCAGAGGAAGTAGCTTCAGCTCGCGACCGTTAGGCCACCAACACCGAACTCAGAGCTACAAGCTACCCAAACGTTCCCCTTGGTAGCTGCCATCCTGAACCCGCTGCCACCACTGCCGGTTTTCCAAATACCACTGCACGGTTTTACGCAACCCGGTTTCAAAGGTTTCTTCTGGCGTCCAGCCAAGTTCACGCTCAATCTTGCTGGCATCAATGGCGTAGCGCAGGTCGTGGCCTGGGCGGTCTTGTACAAAGGTAATCAACTCACGGTAGGAACGCTCGGCAGGCACCAGTTCCTGCAGCAGGTCGCACAGCGTTTCCACTACTTCAAGATTCGCCTTCTCGTTATGCCCGCCGATATTATAGGTTTCACCTACCACGCCTTCGGTGATGACCTTAACCAACGCACGGGCGTGGTCTTCTACATATAGCCAATCGCGCACCTGCTGGCCATCGCCATATACCGGCAACGGCTTACCCGCCAAGGCGTTCAAAATCATCAGCGGGATAAGCTTTTCAGGGAAGTGATAAGGCCCATAGTTATTCGAGCAGTTGGTCACTAACACCGGCAGCCCATAGGTACGGTGCCAAGCCCGCACCAAATGGTCAGAACTTGCTTTACTGGCCGAATAAGGCGAGCTGGGCGCGTAAGGGGTTTCCTCGGTGAACAGATCTTCCGGCCCTTCTAAATCGCCGTACACCTCATCGGTAGACACATGATGGAAGCGGAACGCCGCCGCCTTTTCAGGGGCCGTGGCCTGCAAGCCCTTCCAATACTGGCGGGCCGCCTCTAACAGCGTATAAGTACCCACGATATTGGTTTGAACAAACGCCGCCGGGCCATCAATGGAACGGTCTACATGGGACTCCGCCGCCAGGTGCATCACCGCATCCGGCTGGTAGCGCTCAAAAATAGCTGCCATACGGGCAGCATCGCCAATATCCGCGTGCTCAAAGGCGTAGCGCTCACTACCTTCTACTGAGCCCAACGATTCAAGATTACCGGCATAGGTTAACGCATCCACATTCACAACGGTGTGTTGAGTATTTTCAATGACATGACGCACAACCGCCGAGCCGATAAACCCTGCCCCACCGGTGATTAAAAATTTCATACTGAGTCTCGCTTTTACACATTTAACGTTGGCACCTGATAAAGATGGAGGCGCCGGAATGATCAACAAATGGCTTTGGCTAACCCACTAACCAGCGCTTTTTTTCCCATGCCCAGGCATGCTCAATAATTGTTTGCAGCTCAGCATATTGAGAACGCCAGCCAAGTACTTGCTGTGCCAAACGTGCATCCGCCACCAGCACAGCCGGGTCTCCTGCGCGGCGCTCCCCTTCTTGAATCGTAATAGTATAACCGTCTTGACCAACCACTTTCTGGGCAGCGGCCACTACCTGCTGCACGGAAAACCCACTGCCATTCCCCAGGTTAAACGCGCAGGCACCGCTCAGTTTACCCGACACCAAATGATCAAGCGCCAAAGCATGCGCCGTGCATAAGTCTTCCACATGGATATAGTCGCGAATACAGGTGCCATCCGGCGTGGGATAATCACGGCCAAATACGGTAATCGCGTCACGCTTACCTAGCGCGGCTTGCAGCACCAGTGGAATCAAATGCGTTTCCGGTTCGTGCCACTCGCCTAGCTGAACATCCGGGTCGGCACCGCAGGCATTGAAGTAACGTAGGGCGACCGAGTTAAGGCCATAAGCATGGGCGTAATCCTGCAGAATACGCTCTACCATCCATTTGCTGGCCCCATAGGGGTTGATCGGCGCGGTAGGGTGCTGCTCATCTATCGGTGTATAGTTCGGGTTGCCAAATACCGCAGCAGTCGATGAAAAGATCAAATTCGATACCTGGTGGCGGCACATAGCATCCAGCAGGTTCAGTGTATTCACCACATTGTTTTGATAATACTTGGAAGGCGAGGTTACCGATTCCCCCACCAAACTATGGGCAGCAAAATGCAGCACCGCCTGGAACGCATGAGCTTGGAATAGCTGGTCGAGTAATGGGGCGTCTGCTAAATCGCCCTTGACCAACGTGCCAAACGGCAGCGCTACACGCCCGCCGGTAGAATGATTATCCAGCACCCAGACCGCATGCCCTTCCTCTACCAAGCGCTTTACCATATGCGAGCCGATATAGCCCGCTCCCCCGACTACCAATACATTCACATGCAGCTCCTTTATTACTTGGGCAGGGTATCTCGGTTTCGACCGACCTTCCATTTTTGCAAGCAAACCACTCCTTGCTTCAGGCTAATAAATATATCAATCATATTTTAAACAGCGTTTTCGTGTATAAACCCCTTGAAAATTGTTAACAGTATAATTTTCAAGTCGAGCCAAATAGACCAGTTTTCTATGTACCAGAGGTCGCATTCAATTCGTTTAGCGAGGTCGGTATCACCGCGCCAGCCGTTGATTTGCGCCCAACCGGTAATGCCCGCCTTAACCATGTGCTTTTGCATATAACCAGGTATTTCGTGTTTGAACTGCTCTACGAAGAGCGTTCTTTCCGGTCTTGGACCTACGATGGACATATCGCCTTTAATGACGTTGATGAACTGCGGTAGCTCGTCAAGGCTGGTCTTACGCAGCAATTTTCCGAAGCGTGTCACTTCTTTTTTCTGGGTGCCTCCCCATTGAATGCCGTTTTTCTCTACCCCCATCGGCATCGAGCGAAACTTGAGCATCATGAAAGGCTGCCCGTTGAGCCCTACTCTCTCCTGACGATAAAAAACCGGTCCTGGGGAGGATAATTTCACCCCAAGCGCTAGTATTACCATAAGTGGGCTTATCAGTATTAGGATAAGGCTGGAGAGGACAATATCTTCCAGGCGTTTGAGCAGCCGAGCACTACCAGACATCGGCGAGCACGAGAGGTCGAGGAGAAACAGGTCAGCAACATTGGAAACGCTATGGTTGATTAAGCGAAAATCACGCATGTCTGGCATGTAGCGTACATTGCCTGTGGAGAGGCTTAGCGATGCCTGAATGCGCCTTACGTCTTCACCTCGTGAAATGGGCAGGCAAATCCAGACTTCTTCTTCATTGTGTTCTATAGTTTCTCCCAGGCTATAGCTTTCATGGCGGTTTTTTTGTAGTTCATTCGCTTCGTCATCACCGATCACCAGTATCCGTTCGATATCGAACCCTGCCTGGGGGTGGCGTTCAAGGTGCTGAATAGCAGTGGCGCAGGAGTGGGCATCGCCCACTAGCAGTACGCTGCGACGGTTCCGGCCGCTCATCCGCACTCGGTTCAAGATGGGGTAAGCCACCAACCGGAGCACAATAGAGAACAGGCAAGCGCTGGAGATCCACATTATGACCCATAGGCGAGAATATTTTGCTCCATACTGAAAGAGAAATAGAATTAAGGCTAATACAGCACCTACTAAAAAATAACCAAATAACAAGCGCATGATGAGCACTGTCCGCACACGCCCGCGCCAAGAAATATAGATACCTAATCTTGAGAAGATCAAGAGCGCAGCCAGCGCACCCAGTGGCATTAAGAGGCCGTAGCTCTCGCTCATTTCGGTTTGCCCGAAACGCAAGAGGTAGGCTAGCCAGCCACCGGCGAAAATGATGGCCAAATCAGCCAGTCTGATCAGGGTGTTGGTATAGGCATCGAAACCATAAAGATGCCGGTTGGAGTGTTTCATCGTGTACTGCTCCGTTTAATTAATTATCCATTCCATGTGGCTTGATTATTGCGCTGTACGCCAGTAGCCCTTGTGCATACTTAGTGACTTACGTACTCGTTCTGGCAGGCGCCTGTGCTGCTGACCCAGCTTGTAGCCCACTAGCTTGCAGGCGTTTGCAAGAAATGATGTAGGCCACCAGTGGCACCGCTGCCATCCTAAGTAGCGCAGCTCTGAGCGTACGTAGCGCTGCCCTTCGCCACCCGCACCTCCAAAAGCTTGCCGTATCCAGTCTTCTTCGGCATGAAAAACGCCTATATCAAAATAGCGCTTGAATTCTTGTTGAGCAGTATAGTCGTGTGAATGATGACAGCAGGCATCACCTGCGTAGGCGACTTTCCATCCTTGTTGAAGCATTTTTGCTGCTACGTACATATCTTCAGCAAGAATTACATGGCTGGGAAACCCTCCTACTGCTTCCAATGCCGTGGCTCGGTAAGCAGCAAATGAGTTTGACATGAAGGCTGTCTTTATCCCTAGCTCTGCTACATCAGCCATGGACTTGGTTCGGCTAGTGGCCGGGTAGTTAAAATGGCGTGCATGGGAAGCTAAGGGGTTTGCATCCAGATGCGGTAGCTGCCTTCCACAGACGGCGCCCACTTGCGAGTCGGTAAAGGGGGCAAGGAGCCGTGCGATGGCATCAGGCTCGGCGAGATAGGCGTCCTGAGTCAGGAAAATGTAGTACCGATACCCTGGTCGATCATGGATCGCTTTTTGTCGCGTGGCTCCATGATTGAATTCGCGCTGGGGAATGATGCGGTGGTCTATTCCTGCGTCTTGCAGATAGCTGGCGGTACCATCTGTAGAGGAGGAGTCAATCACATAGAGATTGATAGCATCGAGAGGTAGGCTGCCTATTAGGCGGCTTAAATCGTGTAATCCGTTATAGGTTGGTACAACGACCAGTGTATCGTCAAAATGCGCATTCACGCTGAATCACCTTATAAAATCAATTTTGTCTGCTAAATCTAGCTACTAATTTTAACTATCAATTTTAACTACTGCCTGAATCCGTGAGACCGCCCCCCGGAAGCACTTCTAACCCACTGACCTGCATGGCAATATAGCCATTATCGCCATTCACCCAGACAGTGCCATGCCCAACATAAAGTTCCGCGCCAGTCGCCGCAC
>NZ_JAMXSJ010000064.1:0-9086 GCF_024124725.1 Halomonas sp. Ps84H-12
GATCAGCACGGTGGGTTTTGGCAATAACGGGCTTGCGAAAGCCAACTTGCACGGGGCGAATGATCAAAAAGTGCTCGCTGGCGGTGATAGGGAAAGTGTCGGCGCCGGCTTCACGGATTCAGGTATATGTCAACGCACTCGCTTGGGTAGTATGAGCAGCGCGCCTTTTACTCGCCTTCGCATTTACCACCTTTCACTCATGTTAGGAAACAGCCTGTTATGACGGTGCCTTCACTTGCCCGCCCACTCCCCTTTGTACTGCTACTGGCCTTCTCACTCTTCGCCAGCACCGCGCTGGCCCAATCTGCCCCACGAGTCGAGCTGGCGAGCGTCAACCGGGAGCCGATTTATCAAGAGCTTAACCTGGTCGGCACGGTGAACTCCCTGGAGGATGCGCTGCTCTCCTCGTCGGTGGCCGGGCTGGTCGCGGGCATAAAAAAAAACGCGGCCACCCATCGGTGGCCGCGTCTATCGCCTAATAACAGTATGTTTAGAAAGCAACGTTCAGGCCAAGCCACACCCGGCGGCCGTCATCCACATAGCCGTATTCGTCGTAGGTGATGCGCTCATCAAACAGGTTGTAGATTCCGGCATTCACCGTGGTGCTATCGTTGAGCTGATAGCCAATACCCGCATCCACAAAGGTGTAAGACGGTGCGACAATCGAGCTTTGCGACGGCCCGGTGGTGGGCTGGCTCTCCTCGCCCCGGTAGCTCACTTTGGTCCACTGACTAAGCCGTGCGTTCACATCCCAATCTAGCGTGGCCGACACTTGGTGGCGGGGCAGCTGGGTCAGCGGCTCGCCGGCGTACTCACCGCTTTTCTGTTCGGAATCGGTGAAGGTGTAGCTGGCGGTAAGCGCCAGCGTATCGCTCAACGGTGCGCTCAGACTGGCCTCGACCCCTTGCGTCACTGCATCGTCGATATTGACCCGGTACGTGGGGTCACTGCCGAACTGGTTCGGGCCTGCATTGCAAATATTGATCGGGCAGGCGATACGGGTGATTTTGTCCTCGAAATCGTTATGGAACAGCGTCAGGCTGCCGTTCAGGCCTGCGTCGCTGCCGTACAGCAGGGCAATCTCTTTATTGAGCGAGGTTTCCGGCTCAAGGTCAGGGTTGCCATAAACATTACCGCCACGGCTGATCTGCCCCCAGTCCGGGGTAATTTCCCGCAGGTTGGGGGAACGGTAGCCGGTGGATACGCCGCCTTTCAGCGTCCATTCCGGCGTCATCTTCCATACGCTGTAAAGGCGCGGGCTCAGATGGCTGCCGTAGTTGTCGTCATCGTCCAAGCGCAACCCGCCTGTCAGTGCCCAGGCGTCTGTCAGCATCCACTCATCTTCCATAAACAGCGCCCACTGGCTGTTTTCAACCGCCGTACGGTCGGAGATTTGGTTGGTGGTGCCATCCTCCAGCGACTCCTCTTCCCAGCTCGCGCCGACGGTGAGCATGTGCATACCCAAGGGAATCACTGCGCTGGTTTTCGCGGTGGTGTTGGTAATCTCGATATCCCGCGATTGGTTTTCGCTGCGCTCACGCTGTACGAAGGTTTCGCTGGTGCCCCACTCGAAGCGGCCGCTATGGGTCAGCGCTACATGGCTATTGGTGTATTCACCAATACTATCGGTGCAGCCGCCACGGCACCCTTCCGCAGGCGCCGAGCGCCCAACCAGCGAGCGGCGGTCCTGCTCGGTGATCCCCGCTTCTGCAGTAAAGTCGTGGTTATCGCTGGCGGCCAGGCTTAGCCGTGCGGTCAGGCTTTGCAAGCTCTTCTCTTCGTAGCCGTTTTCAATATCGTCTTCGTCGCGTTCTGAGGTGCGGCCATACAGCTGCAGGCCTAAACGATCCGCCACCAGCGGCCCGCTTAGGTAGAAGTTGGCTTGGCGGCTGTCGCCGGAGGCGCTGTCTTCCTGCAGCACGGTATCGAGCTGGATATTGCCGTGCCAGGTATCCGCTACCTTGCGGGTAATCACGTTGATCACCCCGCCGATGGCATCGGAGCCGTATAGCGTTGACATCGGCCCGCGCACCACCTCGATACGCTCGATGGCTTGCAGCGGCGGCAGCCAATCCTGTTCGAAGCCTGCGCTGCCGTTGGGGCGTGATTCGCGGGAGTTTTGTGGGCGGCCATCCACCAGAATCAGCGTGTATTGGGAAGGCATACCGCGAATGGAGATGTCATTGCCGTTATCGCCTGCCCCGCCTCCAGTCACTACCACGCCGGGGACATCCCGCAGCGCATCGGTGACGTTTTGATAGTGACCACGCTCCAGCTCTTCGCGGGAGATGACGCTGATTGAGGCGGGCGCACTGCTAATTTGCTGCTCAAAGCCAGAAGCGGTGACCACGATATCGTTGAGCTGAGGCGTTTCTTGAGCCGCAACTGCCCCGCAGGCGAGAGATGAGATAGCGCTGGCCAGCAGCGTACGGCGCAAACGTAAAGACATAGCGGGTTCCTTTGAATTGAAAGAGCACTCATACTTAAATACGAATTATTAGCATTTGTATTTTTGCATACTCTTTGCACAAAGAGGCGGGACGGTGCGTTCAACCAACCGGAACACAAATGGCAATTATTTTCATTCAAACAATTAAGTGGCACAATGGCGTGACCTCGTTCCCCCAGTGGCCCCGACTATGTACGATTTTGATGAACTCGCCGCTTTTGCCGATGTGATGACCACCGGCAGCCTGACGCGCAGCGCACAGAAGCTCGGGCTTGCTAAATCCACGTTAAGCCGGCGCATTAGTCAGCTAGAAGCCCGGCTGAACCAGCCGCTGCTGCGTCGCCAGGCGAACCGTTTGATTCCCACCGAAGCGGGCCTGCTGTTTCATCAGTACTGCACCGAGCTGCTGGCCATGGCCGCCCACAGCCAAGAGGCGCTGGCAGAACTTCGCGAGGAGATCAGCGGTAAAGTGACGCTGGAGGTACACGGTGCGCTGGCCCGAGGCTGGATGGCGGGCGTCGTGGATGCGTTTCTGACCCGCTACCCCAAGGTCGAGCTGACCTTGCACACCCGGGAAACGCCGCCTAGTAAAATGCACAGCAATAGCGTGCATATCTGGCTAGGCGCTACCCATGAGTGTGGGCTGAATCAAGAGCGCTTGGGCCACCTCACCCGCGGCCTCTACGCCAACCCACACTATCTGGCCCACGCGGGAACACCGCAACACCCCCAAGAGCTGGATGCGCATGCCTGGATCGACTTGTTGGATACTGCCTCTAGCGGCCTGCTGCTGCATCACCCCGAACACGCCGACTACCTGTTCAACGCGCCCCGCTCGCGGCTCCGGGTAGATCTCACGGCGTTGCACATCGATGCCATTGCCTATGGCCAAGGGATCGGCCTGCTGCCCCACTGGGTGGTCGAGAAACGCGAACGCCACCACCCTGGGGATCTGGTCAACTGCCTGCCCGGCTGGGAGCCCGCCCCCTTACCCGTGACGCTGCTGTATGCCTATGGGCATCACTCCCGCCGGGTCAATGCGCTGCTAGACTTTCTGCGTGACCAGGTGCCTAACGAGTGGCAAACCCACGCAAACGCCGTTTACGCCCATTAGCAATTCGCCTTGCCAGTTAGCCGCCTAATTACCCACAATAGGCGACCGATGATCGTCAAGGAACGTTAATGCTCGCTGAACTCTTCGCCGTCATGGCACCAGTGCTGGCCGGTGCCGGGCTGGGTTTTTTATGGGTTCGCCTTGGGCAACCCTACCCCGTCGATTTTATTACGCGTTTGGTATTCAACATTGGTACCCCTGCGCTGGTACTGGCGTCGCTCTCTGGTGCCAACATTGATGCCGGCACCTTTGGGCAGATGATGTTAGCCACCGCGCTGGTCATTATCAGCATGGGGGCAGCCAGCTTTGCCGTGGCCAAACTGCTGCGTCGAGATTGGCGGGTACTGATCGCGCCGATGATGTATCCCAACACGGGTAATATGGGGCTGCCTGTCGTGCTTTACGCTTTCGGCAGCGCAGGTTTTGCTTACGGTATTACGGTGATGGTGACGGTATCGCTGTTTCAGTTCACCTTAGGAGCCGTGCTCAGCAGTAGCGGAAACCCGATTAAAACGCTGATTAAAACCCCCACGGTTTATGCCATCTTAATTTCCATGACCCTGCTGTTGACCGACACGCCGCTCCCGCTATGGATGGCCAACACCGTTGATTTAATGTCTGGGTTCACAGTACCGCTGATGCTCATCACCCTCGGTGTATCGCTCGCTAGTATTCAGGTGGAAAGCTTACGCTCAGGGATTGGCTTTAGCTTGATCCGTATCCCTCTGGCCGCCGCTGCCGCTTGGTTTATTTCTGGTTGGCTTGGCTTACCGCCGCTGGCGCAGAGCATTTTGGTGGTGCAAATGTGCATGCCCGTGGCGGTATTCAACTATCTGTTTGCCCAGCGCGCCCGGCGCGAACCCGCTTATGTGGCCAGTTTAGTCTTCTGCTCAACGCTCATGGCGCTGATCTATTTACCGATACTGTTGGCACTGTTGATGTAGCGCCGGGGAACCCCCGGCCGCTTACGGCAGTCACTGCTAGACTTAGACTCTGATCCAGCGCTAACAGAGGACACTCGATGCCAACTCGATACGCTACGCCGTTGATGACCCCACACCGCTCGCTACGTTTACAGGCTAAACGCTGGGTGGCTCCTTCCCTGGTGGGGCTGATGCTTGCCAGTACTGCCCAGGCAGAGGTGGTTCATGATGCCCTGGAAACCGACCACTTCGCTATTACCATTGAGCGCGTGGCCAATGGCTTTGCGAACCCGTGGGCGGTGGCGTTTCTTCCCGATGGTCGCTACTTGGTGAGCGAGCGCAGCGGTGAGTTAAATCTCGTTGACTCTGACGGGCAAACGCAAGTGCTTGAAGGCATGCCCCAAGTGAGCCAGAACAGCCAAGGTGGCCTGCTGGATGTGGTGCTGCACCCTGAGTTTGGCGATGGCGAGCACGATTGGATCTACTTTACTTGGAGCAAGCCTGAGGGCGATAACAGCCGTTCAGCGCTCTCCCGCGTTAAGTGGAAAGGGGATTCGTTAGGCGACGTTGAGCATCTTTTCGAGCAGGATCGCGCTTCCTCTCCCGGCCGACACTACGGCTCCCGTTTGGCATGGCTCAAAGATGGCACCCTGCTGATGAGCATCGGAGACCGCGGCGTAGACCCTTCTCGCGCTCAGGCCAGCGATGACCACGCAGGCTCTACCCTTCGGCTCACCGAGACCGGAGAGGCCCCTGGCGATAATCCCTTTGTGGATGACGACGATACACTGGATGAAATTTACACCATGGGCAATCGCAACATTCAGGGCATGACCGTTCTCAGTAATGGTGAACCTTGGGCCACCGAGCACGGCCCGCGAACGGGTGATGAGCTGAATCAGATTGTGCCTGGCAATAACTACGGCTGGCCGGAGGTGAGTTTAGGCAATGACTACAGCACCAACGAGCCGATAGGCGTTGAATCTAAGCCTGGCATGGTTGACCCGGTGTATCGCTTTGATGGGCGCTTTGCCCCCTCAGGTCTTGCCGAGGTGACTAGCGATGCCTTTGAGCCCTGGCAAGGAAGCCTGCTGGCGGGTGGTCTGGGCAGCCAAAAGCTGCTGCGCCTTACCCTTGAAGAGGGTCAAGTGGCCGATGAAGAGCTGATTTTAGAAGGTGAGATCGGCCGTATTCGCGATGTGCGCCAAGGGCTAGATGAAGCGATGTATTTGCTAACCGACGGCGGCCAAGGCAGCCTTTATCGCTTGACGCCCACACAGCGCTAACCTTGTTCGACTCCCGAGACACCACCAGGAAGCACGATGCGATTACGTAACCTCATCATCTTAACGGTCATCGTGCCGCTCTTCGTGATCCTGGTGGTGTTTAGTCTGGTGGCGATCAAATCGCTGGAAGACAACGTTCGTTCCAAACTGCAAACCGAAGTCGAGATCATTACTCGCGCGCTGAGCACGTCGTTGAGCTATGCGGTGGCTCGAGACAGCGCCACGCCGCTAGAAGAGGCGCTGCAGTCGGCGTTTTCGTTTCACCGCATCTACGGGGCCTACGTATTCGATACCCAAGGCCGTGAGGTATACGGCCTTGGGCTGGGTAAAGATCTGTTCACACCGGAAGAGATTCAGCAGGTCATCGAGCGCGACGACCTGCACAGCAGCTACCGACAACAGGAAGGTTGGACCTACTACTCTGCTCTCACGCCACTACGCACCCAAGATGGCACTGTGCAAGGGGTGCTGCAGGTCAACCGACTCAATACCGGCATTGAGAATTACACCGGGTTTATCAGCATTGTGGCCGTGCTGGTCTTCGTGATTGGCGCGGCGGGCATCGTGTTCAGCATTTGGTGGGGGTTTCGTCACTACATCGAGCGGCCGCTCAACCGTCTGTTGCGCGTCATGCTGCTAGTGGAAGATGGCGACCGCAGCCAACGTGCCACAGTAGACGGCCCGACGGAGTATCGCCGTTTAGCGTCGGGCTTGAACGGCATGCTGGACGCTATGGCCGAAAAAGATCGTGATATCGATGCTCGCCAACGGAGAGAAATCGAGCTGGAAAAACGCCTGCGCAAATCGAAAAAGCTGGCAGAGCTTGGCGTGTTGGCCGCCGGGGTGGCCCACGAAATTGGCGCACCGCTGACAGTCATCAACGGCCAGGCCCAACGGTTGGCCCGCAGGGATACGATTGGCGACGACGAGCGTGCTAGGCTTGGCCGGATTCGCGGCGAGGTAGAGCGAATCGTCGAAATTGTCCGCCAACTGATGGAATTAGGCCGACAACATAACGTGGAGAAAGGACACCAAGCCCTTAACCAGCTTATCATTAGTGCCAGCGAGCTAGTCGAGGAGGAGCTGGAACCACGAAATATCTATCTGGATATTGAGCTTCCGTCCCCTCCTCCCCATTTATTAGTTAACGGTCAACAAATTGTGCAGGTACTGACCAACTTATTACGCAACGCCGCCCAAGCCCCGGACGTTAGCCATATTCGTGTTCGCGCCCAGTCGCACAGCGACGAGCTTACGGTATGGGTCGAAGATAACGGGTCAGGCATACCGACTTCGCATCATCATCAAGTGTTCGACCCCTTTTTCACCACCAAGCCGGTGGGCCAGGGCAGCGGCTTGGGACTATCGATGGTGCACCGCATTATTAACGACCACGGCGGGACGATTGGCGTATTTGACAGCGCGCTTGGCGGCGCTGGCTTTGAAATTACGCTTCCCCTTAGTGAAACCGCATCCGCTTGAGGACGACGTTTGTGACCCATCAGGAACACCTTTTACCGTTATTGGTGGTGGAAGATGACGCCGCTATCCGTGAGTTATTAGAGGAAGAGCTCAACGACGCGGGCTATGACACACTGGGTGTCCCCAGCGCTGAAGAGGCCATCGCCCTGCTTAGCCACACGCCAGTGGCCATGATGATTACCGATGTACGGCTACCCGGCATGACGGGCATTCAACTGCTGCAGCAGCTACGCCAGAGTGGCAGCGAGCTAGGCATTATTGTCATTACCGCGTTTGGCACGATTGACCAGGCGGTAGAAGCCTTAAAGCTTGGCGCAGATGATTTTTTAACTAAGCCACTTGATTTAGATGCTATCCTCGAAGCCGTATTTCGCGTACTGGAGCGACAGCGTTTGTCCCTTCCCCACGATACGGAACTCAGTCACTTCCACGGTATTGTGGGTAAAAGCCAAGCCATGCAGTCACTGTTCCACGATGCGTCTCGATTAGCCAAAAGCGATGCACCTATTTTGATCCTGGGTGAAAGCGGCACGGGTAAAGAGCTGCTGGCCCGAGCGATTCATCAAGAAAGTAGCCGCCACGAAGCGCCTTTCGTTCCCGTTAACTGTGCCAGCATTCCCGCCGACTTGATGGAGAGCGAGTTTTTTGGTCATGTGAAAGGTGCCTTTACCGGTGCTAATGAAGCCAGAAAAGGACTGTTTCATAGCGCCCAGGGCGGCAGCCTGTTTCTCGATGAGATTGGCGAAATGCCGATCAACCTGCAGGCCAAGCTACTACGCGCCCTGCAAGAGAAAACCGTTCGCCCCGTGGGCGGCGAGCGTGAGGAACCGGTGGATGTGCGCATCATTGCCGCTACGCACCGCCACTTGGAAAAAGAGATTGAGCAGGAGAACTTTCGCAGTGACTTGTTCTACCGCTTAGAGACATTCTCACTGCGCATTCCACCGCTACGCGAGCGCGGCACGGATATCGAACACTTGGTGTTCGCACTGATTGATAAGCACGCAGAAGCCCAAGGCAAACAGATCGAACAGATCGAGCCAGAGGCGCTCAATAGCCTATTGAACTACTCCTATCCCGGCAACGTGCGCGAGTTGGAGAACGCGATCATGCGCGCGGTAACGCTCAGCGAAGCGGGCGTACTGCAGCATCAGGATCTCCCCGAGCGCCTGCGCGAGCAGTCCAGCCAGCAAAAGAGCAGTACCGACACGACGCCCACTCTAAGCGGGGAGGTACTGCCAGGCACGCAAATTCCGACACCCGCGCCTGCCCGTTGGCCAAGTTTGGAAGAGGTGGAAAAGCGCTATATTCGCAAAGTGTTGGAAGCGACAGGGGGAAATAAACGGCGGACGGCCGAAGTATTAGGCATCGCCCGCCGCACTCTTTATCGGCGTTTGGAAGATAGCGAGGAGTAAGCCCAAGCCGGTCGCACTCGCCGACCGGCTTTTTCATGCTTACTCCGGGTCACTCACGCCATCGCCGGTTGACTCACGTGTCGCTTGCCCATCATTCGCCATGGGGCCGGTATCCATGGGTTCTTGAGGTTCGTCGGTCGGTACTTTCGAATCGGTGGTCGGTGCTTCGGAATCACCGCAGCCTGTCAGCACGCCCGCCATGAGCAGTGCGCTCAACAGTAGCGCCTGCCCCCTAACCTTATCAGCTGACTGGTTTGCAACCGCCCAAACTCACCGTCATACGCTTTAAACAATCGAGTAGGAAGGGGAGTCGCCTCCCCTGTCCTCTCACACCACCGGGCATACGGTTCCGTACCACGGCGGTTCATGAACAACGTTTGAGCCATCTTACCGTATCCAGTATCGATATCAGGCCCT
>NZ_JAMXSJ010000065.1:0-8540 GCF_024124725.1 Halomonas sp. Ps84H-12
TCTCGACCTTCGCGCCGGGGATCGGCTGACCGTTCACGTCGCGCACCTGGCCGGTGAGCCACATGGTCTCGCCATCAGGGTCGCTGCCATCGTCCATCCGCGCAAAGCCTTCCGCCTCGGGGGCGCCAGCCACGTAGAGCGGACCTTCGATGGTGCGCGGGGTGCCGCCGGTGCGCTTGGCTTCGGCATCGATAGCGTCCTGGCGCATATCGAGGAAGTGGTCAAAGCCCAGCCCTGGGGACAACAGGCCGAACTGGGTCTGGCTACCCAGCGCGTTGAGCAGGTTCACGGCGGCCCAGTACTCCTCTTCGCTGACATCGAAGTCGTCGATCAGTTTGAACAGGTCGCCGACCAGGCGATGGACAATCTGCTTGGCGCGGTCGTTGCCGCCGGCTTGGTCAAGGCCCGCCACGGCATTCAGAAAGGTTTGGACTTCGGGGGTGTCGAAGATTTTTACAGTCATTAGGATGCTCCTCTCTATTGTTGTAGGCTTGATAGGTGAAGATGCCTCGACTAATTCAATACGGCTTGTAACTGACGAGCGGCAATGACATCTTCTTGTGGGTCATGGTTCCAAAGCCAGTCGAAGCGGTTTTCCAAGTTTTCGATTAGCTTGGCCTCATCGTCACCGATGCCAACACCAGCATATTCATAGACATCCCCAGCCTCATGTGACGTTCTCTGCACTTTGCAGGTGCGTGCGTGACGCACTTGTTCAAAAGCAGCTAAGACATCGTTCACTGTGTGGCGATCACAATGTTCATCCGTGAGGAGGCTTGCGAGTACGTAGGCATCTTCAAGCGCCTGACCAGCTCCGGCACCTTGGTGAGGAACCAGTGCATGGGCGGCGTCGCCGACAATCAGCACACGGTCACGATGGTAGCGGGCGAGTTCGGGTAACTCATGCAGCGCCCAACGCGTTGGCTCAGGAATGCATTCAAGGATTGCTTGGCAGGCTGGACTCCAACCCTTGAATACTTCCAGCATTTCCTTCTGGCTGGTGGCTTGTACCCACTCTTCACCTTCGGCAAGTTTAGGGTTCGGTGTAGAGCGGTCAGTAATAAAAGCGACAACATTGATCAGTTGCGACTGCTTAACGGGGAAAGTCAGGATGTGCCGGTCTTTACCGAGATACATTTGGGGCACAAGAGCTAGGCGCTTCTCGCTACCTTTAGCCTCTAAAGCGGCCTCTAGCTCATCGGTGGGGATCATGCCGCGATAGGCATAAGTACCACTCCAAAACGGATTTATCTCGCCGTACTGCTCGGGAGGCAAAACATGGCGGCGTACAGCGGACTTAATTCCATCGAAGCCGATGATCACATCGCCGGTAAAGTGTGTGCCATCGTCGAAGTAAGCTGTTGCGCTATCGGCATCTTGCTTAACCTCGACACAGCGCTTGCCGAAGTGAGCAATACCTTCAGGAAGGTTGGCAACAATGGCATCCAAAAAATCGGCACGGTGTACCGAAGATTGACCAACCCCCGGCGCTAAACTAGCAGTTAAGTAAGCATCATCACTACCACGCCGCCACTCAAACCAAACATCTTCAAAGGGAGCGGGAGAAGAATCGGCAATGCGTTGATAGGAGGTTTCTAAGCCCAGCCGCTGAATAGCCTTTACAGCGTTAGGGCCAAAAGAAACCCCAGCACCAATTTCAGAGAACTGAGGAGCGGCTTCGAAAAGCTGAACATCAAGCTGGCTATCGCGGGATAGCGCGACGGCGAAGGCCACACCACCAATACCGCCACCGACAATGCCAATCGAAAGACGCTTTTGCTGTGTATTTGCTACTGTGTTTTTAGCTACCATGATTCCACTCTGCTCAGGGGCTTATCGTTGTATGTTGAGCGTCATGCTCTTCCCCTAACGCTATTCGGGAGCTTCAACAGCCACCACACAGCCTCCTTCATTCAGACTATAAACGGCGTTAATAACAATATGAATCAACCAGTTAAAAACATTATAAACAGACGCATTCAACTATTGTTGGATACGTGGCGAGGCGCTAGGTAATGGAGAAACTTGCCAATATTGACCTTAATCTGCTGGTCGTTTTTGACTTATTGTACCAAGAGCAAAATACGCAGCGGGTCGCATTACGCTTGGGTATCACTCAGCCAGCGGTCAGCCATGCTTTAAAGCGATTGCGTCACTTGCTGGAAGACGAACTTTTCGAGCGTACTTCGCAAGGGCTGCAACCTACGCCTCGTGCTAGCCAACTTCACCCCGGCATTGCGGATGCATTAGCGAAAATGCACGACACCTTGAAGCTTTGCGATGATTTCAACCCCGCAAAGAGTGATCGCACATTCCATATCAACATGACTGATATCGGTGAAATAGTGTTTCTCCCACGCCTGCTACAGCACCTCTCCCTCCATGCTCCGGGCGTCTCAATCAACTCCGTGCGCAGCCATAATAATGACCTGAAACACGAGATGGAGGAGGGAAAGATCGACCTGGCCGTTGGTCTAATCCCACAGCTAGGCGCCGGTTTTTACCAGCAGCGGCTATTTGTGCAACGCTATGTTTGCCTAATGCGCGAAGATCACCCGCTCGCCACTGGGGATTTTAGCCTTGATTATTTTCGCACGGCGCACCATGCTGTGGTGGTTGCCCAAGGCACTGGACACGGTATTATCGAAGAGCAGCTGGCGAACGCGGGGGTTAAGCGGCCAGTTCGATTAACCCTGCCACATTTCGCAACCGTTCCCTATATCGTCAGCAGCAGCGATCTTATTGTGACAGTGACCAATAAACTAGCCGAAGCAACCTGCCAACGCTTTGGGTTAATCGCTCGTGAGCACCCTCTGGCATTCCCCGAGATTCCGATCAATCTTTTCTGGCACCGCCGCTTTCATCAAGACCCTGGCAACCGCTGGTTAAGAGGGCTTATGTTTGAGATATTTTCTGAGTAGTCAATCACTCAGCACCTCCCTTCAGCGTGTTTTATTTGGCACGCTGTCGTGACCAATAGAACATGCCTGATGCTTTGTTCAATATTATGGTGGATAACTGCTTATCACTGGGTCTCCCCGCTAAACCATAACAGACATGCAGTGGCAGTAAGTGCTCTTCTCTTGGATGACAGAAGCGTGCGTAAGGGGCCTTATCCCAGTTAGCCAAACGACGGTAGCGCTCTGATTCATCAATATCTTGGCGGGAGCATGTATCCACTAACCACTCTTCGAAGGCTTGGTTCTTGGCTTGGCTCTCTGGCGTAATAGGGCTAAAGAATTCCCGCATGTTGTGGAATGAAAAACCCGACCCAATCACCAGTAGGTTCTCGTGTTCCAGAGATTTGAGCGCTCGGCCGATGGCAAGGTGCGTATCCGCACTGAGGGTGTTAACCAATGACAGCTGTACACAAGGAATGTCAGCCTCCGGGTACATTATTTTGAGCGGAACAAAAACGCCATGATCAAATCCACGCTTAGTATCTAGCACGGACGAAATGCCAGCCTTGTTAAGTGCTTTGTTCACCTGTTGGGCCAACTCAGGCTCTCCCTGACAGGGGTACTGAATTTGATACGCTTCGGGTGGGAAGCCTCCATAGTCATAGATTAGCTCTGGGGCCGCCCCTGATGTGATGGTAGGCACCGACGCTTCCCAGTGGGCGCTAATAATTAAAATGGCAGACGGTTTGCTGATGACCCTAGCTATCTCTTGTAGCGACTCAACCATCTCTTGATGATCTGGGTCACCTAATAGGGGCAGAGGCCCACCGCCGTGGGAAAGAAATAAAATGTCTGGAGAGGCGTTCATTATCATGCTCCTGTGGTGATGTAAGGTTTCATGCATGCCATAACGCATCAGTTACACTATCCATCCAAGAACTACAGGGATGCCGGACCTACCGGCACAATACTGCTGGGATTCAGCGCTTTGATGGAATAATACCCTGCTTTGATATGCTCAATATTAACCGTATCGGCAATGCTATTAATGGTATAGATACGTTGCATATAAGCATGCAAGTTAGGCATGGTGTTAAGCGTATTCCTATTGCATTTGAATAGCCCGTGATAGGCAGCATCAAACCTTACCAATGTCACGAATAGCCGCACATCGGTCTCGGTCAACCGTTCGCCAAACAGGTAAGCGCGTCCATCTGACAAGCGCGCTTCGAGTTCATCCAAGGTGAGAAATACCTTTTCATACGCCTCTTCGTACGCCTGCTGAGACGATGCAAACCCTGCTTGGTAAACCCCGTTATTGAGGTTTTTATAAATAACCTCGTTCAATGCATCAATGTGAGCGGCTAAATCTAATGGGTAAAGGTTCGGTCCTTGCTGACCAAACGCGTCGAACGCCGTGTTGAGCATGCGCAGAATGTCAGCTGACTCATTGCTGACAATGGTGCGTGTTTTCTTGTCCCACAAAACGGGCACGGTGGCTCGACCGGTGTAGGTTGAGTCGGCTTGAGAATACAGCTCATGCAGATAATGGGCACCGTTAAGGCTATCATCATGAGCACCGGGATAGCCGCCAAACTGCCAGCCTTGGTCTGTTAACTTGGGGTTAACAACCGTTACGCTGATCAGCCCCGTTAACCCTTTCAACTGGCGCGCCATCAGCGTGCGGGAAGCCCAGGGGCAAATATAAGCAACGTAGAGGTGATAGCGGTCTTTTTCGGCTTTAAAGCCCCCCTTACCTGTTATACCAGGCGAGCCGCCTGGCGTGATCCAGTGGCGAAAAGACGATAATTGGCGAATAAACCGCCCCTCTTCGTCTTTAGCCTGAACAGGGTGCCAGTTTTCTTGCCATGTTCCGTTAACCAACATAGTAATCTCCTTCCTCCAAAATAAGCCCCGTCAATACGGCGGGGCGATCGGTATGCTAGGTTATTGGCGACCATGAAAGAGCTGCGACTGCAGCAAACTATCGACTGACAAGCGCCCTGCGCCTTGAATCGCTAACGCGGTGGTCATCGCGAAAAGAGCAAGTGCGTATTCATAGCCGTTGTTCGTCAGGAAGAGGCCGTTACTCACATGGACGCTGAAAATAGCGACTAGCATCGTGATGGCTGAGGCAATCGCCGCGGGACGCGTTAGAAGCCCGAGGAATAAAGCGATCCCACCCAAAAACTCGGCGCTGCCTGCCAGTAATGCCATGGCATAGCCGGGCTCAAGCCCGATACTGGTCATCCATTGTCCGGTGCCTTCCAAGCCGTAGCCTCCGAACCAGCCAAATAATTTTTGTGCACCGTGTGCCGCTAATATCAGACCGACCGGCAGTCTTAAAGCCAGGGCCGCATAGCCGCCAGTGGAGTTAAATAAAGTGTGTGCGAATTGGTTTTTCATGAGTGGTTCCTCGAATAGCGAATGGTTTATTCAACAAGCTTTGCGTTACTGATGAACGCACTTTACTCTCGCCATGAAGGAACAATAAGGCCGGATATGTTGCATGATTAACAACAAAGCGTTGATAATTTTTATTTCCATCAGGGATAGGGAAACGAATGGATCGTCTTGATGCCATGAGAGCCTTCGTCAACGTGGTTAGCGAAGGCACCTTCACCCAGGCCGCCGAGCGACTTGAAATGTCGCCTCAGCTCGTCAGTAAATATGTGTCTCAGTTGGAAGACCGCCTCGGAGTGCGCTTGTTGAACCGCACCACTCGCAAAGTGCATCTCACAGAAGCGGGTATTCGTTACGTTGAGCATGCCCAGCAGGTGCTTGACGACATCGACGATATGGACAGTCAGCTCAATGACTTACAAGAAGGCGCACGAGGTCGTTTGCGGATCAGCGCGCCTGTTTCCTTCGCGACACTGCACTTAGCGCCACTACTGGCTGACTTCCAGCAGGCACATCCGGCCGTCAGCATTGACTTACAATTGAACGATAGAAAGGTGGATATCGTAGAGGAAGGGTTTGATATTGCCTTACGCATTGGTCATTTGAAGAGCTCTTCCTTGATCGCGAAATTTATCGCCCCCGTGCGACTGGTAATATGCGCCTCGCCTGACTATTTAGCCCGCTATGGCACCCCTACAAGCCCCAGTGAACTTAAGCAACATCGATATCTGCGTTACAGCTATATGGAGCATGATATGGGACTGCCCGCCACAGAGTGGCTCCCAATCGCTGGACGGCACCAAGAGGGGGACTTGATCAGTAACAATGGCGATGTGTTGACCAAAGCCGCTATTCAGGGGGCAGGTATTGCCATTCAGCCGACCTTTATCTCTGGCGCAGCGATTGCCAAGGGCAGCCTAAAAGTGATTCTTCCTGAGTGCGAACCAGCGCCTTTAGGTCTTTATGCTGTTTATGCGCACCGCAAATTATTGGCGAGTAAGGTGAGGTGTTTTATCGACTTTTTAGACGGATATTTCGGTGACCCGCCGTACTGGGATGACTTTGAAACTGGCGAATAAATCTTGTTTATCCCTTACCGCTTGTTCGTAATGTGTATTGCCTTCCGCTTAGAAAAACAGGATCACTTATCATGAGCAGTCCGGTTTTTTCTGACAATCCACGTGCCATTGTCTATTTTGTTGCCGTTGCCAAAGCGGGCAGCTTTACCGCTGCGGCAAATGAATTGGGTGTTTCTAAATCGGCGCTAGGAAAAAGTGTTTCTAAGCTGGAACAGCACTTAGCTACCAAATTACTTTATCGAACCACGCGTAAGCTAAGCCTTACCACGGAAGGGGAAGCTTATTTTGCCAGCTGCCAAAGCGCGCTCGACACACTGCAGGCTGCAGAAACATCGCTACGCTCAAAGCTGAGTGAACCATCCGGTACCGTTCGGATTGATATGCCCGCCGCTTTTGGTCGGTCTGTGATGATGCCTATTTTGTTAGGCATGACCGAACGTTATCCGCACCTGAAGCTTACCCTCACCTTCAATGATCGCATCATTGACCCGCTGGATGCCGGATTTGATCTCGCCATCCGCTATGGTGCCTTGAAGGACAGTGCCGACCTGGTCGCCAAGAAGCTCAATGACCAGCACCTCGTGCTCTGTGCATCGCCTAGCTACCTTGAACGCTATGGATGCCCACAGAACTTACAGGCGCTGAGTCAACACCGTTGCCTGATGGCTTGGCGCGGTGGGTCACCGTTGAGCTGGCGAGTCAAAGACGATAATGGGCAGGAAGTGAGGTTTAATCCCCCACCTTTTCATCAAATAAGCGATGGCGACGCCATGATGGATGCCTGCATAGCAGGCGCGGGGATCGTTCAGTTTCCAGAGGCATTGCTGCGACCTTTTATCGTTCAGGGAAAGTTGCTGACGATCCTCCCCGAGTTCGCCCCCTCCCCGACAGAACTTAATATTATTTGGCCACGCTCATATCAGCTGCTACCGAGCGTTCGCTTTATTATCGATGAACTGGTTTCGTTGGCAGATCGGAATATTTTCGGCTGATTGTAGAATTTAGCTCTACTCTGAATCCGGTTGTAGCGTGTTTATCAGCCCTTATGGCAGGACTAAACTGCTTTCTTGAGCAACAAGCTCGATGAAGCACTCCGTTCACAACCCCAAGAGAATTCACCATGCCAGTCGTAAATATTCAAATGTTTGATGGCCGTGACGAAGCCAAACCTGCTATTGCCAAAGCCGTCACCGATGCGATTGCTCAGCATGGCAACATCGACCCGCAATACGTCTATGTCATTTTCAATGACGTATCCATGGACAACTGGGCCATTTCCGGTGAGATCTTTTCTGAAACGCTCAAAAAATCGAGCTAGTACTGTCCGTTCCCCTAGGTTAGCGCTACTCGGATCATTGGCAGCATTAACTTAAGCCGTTGCGATAAAAATCGCAGCGGCTTACTTCTTTTGAAGCCCAATCAGCTAATTTTATTCAAATATCTCTACTGCCATTTGAATAAAATTATTGAGCACAGGAGATACATTGCCTGCTCGCCACGCTAGCCATAGCGGCATATCACAGGTGGTTAACTCCTCCAGCTCAATAAAACAGATGCCGGGCATGGGATGGCTACGACTGGCGGCTGGTACAATTGATACACCCAACCCTGCTGCCACCATACTAAGAATGGTGATGTTATCAGCGCCATACTGCACAACGCGGGGCTCAAAATTTAGTCGAGAAAAATGCGCGACCATTCGATCATAATAGACCGGCGAAATCCCACGATATCCCTGCGTATTCCGGCGAACGTGACCGGTCATTACGGTGATCGTGACCGATTTGCACACGGCCTTCACGCTGGAGAGAGTTTTGTACGCTGAGCGGTCACGATGGGTCAACCGATTCCGTTTTTTGTGCGTTGGTTTTTCTCAGTGATTCCCCTTTCAGATTGAGTCGGTGAGCGCCGTGCAGGAGCCGATCCATGATGGCGTCTGCCAGCGTGGCGGAGCCGATGTAGTCATGCCAGTGCTCCGTGGGTAACTGGCTGGCGATGAGGGTGGAGCCCCGCCCGTGTCGGTCTTCGATCACTTCCATCAGGTCCTGCCGCTGCTGCGCCGTGATCTTCTGCATGCCCCAGTCATCCAGGATCAGCAGGTTGGTCTTCAACAGCTGGTTCATCAGCCGACCGTAGCTACCATCACCGTGCGCGATGC
>NZ_JAMXSJ010000066.1:0-8062 GCF_024124725.1 Halomonas sp. Ps84H-12
CGAAGGCGGCAGCAGGTAATCGGTCTGGCGATCCACAGGGATGAAGCGGCTCATGGCGATCTTCTCAGCTCGGCGATGACGGTGGTCAGTATCTCACGGTGCAACGGAAAGTCCGACAGGCTGCTAGCGATGCTTTTGATCGCGGGCAGCGCTAGCGCTCAGCAGTACGGCGCCAATCCCACATTGCCAGAACCGGACCGTGGGCTCTTACCCGACATGACGGTACCGGAACCCGCTGAGTGGGGCGACCAAACGCCTACCGTGCCCGATGGCTATACCATTACCGCCATTGCCACCGATCTTCAGATTCCACGCCAAACGCTGGTATTGCCTAACGGCGATATTCTGGTGGCCGAGGGTAGCGGCGGCAACGCACCGCAGTTGAAGCCAAAAGACTTCATCGCTGGCTATATCAAGAGCCAGGGCAATACCGCTGTAGAGAGCGGCAACCGTTTAACTTTACTGCGTGATGAAAATGGCGATGGCACTTACCAGCAGTCAGTATTTGCCGAAGACCTCAATGCCCCTTACGGGCTGGCGCTGGTGGATAACAACCTCTACGTAGCCAACCAAGACGCCCTGGTACGTTTTGACTACGAAGAGGGCCAAACCGAAGCCGACGGCCCCCCTGAAGTGATTGCCGAGCTACCCTCAGCGATCAATCACCACTGGACCAAAGCGATGACCGCCAGTGCTGATGGGGAGTTTCTGTATGTGGGAATTGGTTCCAACAGCAACATCACCGAGCGCGGCATGGAAGCGGAAGTTGACCGCGCAGAAATATGGGAGATTGACGCTGACACGGGCATGCATCGCCCCTATGCCACGGGTCTACGCAACCCCACCGCCATGGCGATTCAGCCCGACACCGAGCAGCTCTGGACGGTCGTCAACGAGCGTGACGAGCTAGGCCCCGACCTAGTGCCTGACTACCTCACGACGGTTCAGGAAGGCGGTTTCTATGGCTGGCCCTACAGCTACTGGGGCCAGCATGTCGACCCCCGCGTTCGCCCACAGGACCCTGAGAAGGTCGAGTCGGCGATTGCCCCCGATTACAGCCTGGGTTCGCATGTGGCTCCCCTTGGCCTCGCCTTTTCTACCCCTGAAATGGGCGATGAGTTCGCTGAAGGTGTGTTTATCGGCGAGCACGGCAGTTGGAATCGCGCCGACCCCGTTGGCTATAAGGTCGTTTTCGTGCCGTTTAGCAACGGCCAGCCCAGCGGCGACCCCATCGATTTTGTTTCGGGGTTTCTCACCGACGATGGCCGCACTCGTGGCCGCCCGGTAGGCGTCACTATTGACCCCGACGGCGCGCTGATCATCGCCGACGATTTAACCAACGCCATTTGGCGCGTCACACCCGATAGCCCTTAAGAAGAGCCCTTAAAAAGAGCACTTAAAAAGAGCCCTTAAGAATAACCAGTAGGATTTAAGCGGGTGGCAGACCACCCGCTCATTCCGCATCTACCCACCTCGCACTGACTCCCCATCGCGCACTTGCTTACCGGCACTCACTATAGTTTATTAAGTATGATCGCCCTTAGCCGATGAGAGACCGCTTATGCCCGCCGCCAAGACGCTCCACGCCCCGTATATACACACTCCTCTGCCTCATGGGCATGCTTCTCATGGGCCCGGCGCATGCTGCTGTGGCTCACCCATGCTGCAGCAATTTCATGAGCGGGTCATGGCCGACCTGAGCCGACGCCAAGTGCTGGGCGGCACCGCTGCGGTGATGGCGATGTTTGCCGGGCTTAGCGTGCCCTCGGTGGTGAGTGCCCAGCCGCGTCAAGCCAACGGCCCGCTGCTGCTGACCAATCTGCAGCTGTTTGATGGTAGTGGCAGTGCGGTGCAAAGCGGCGTGTCAGTGCGTATTGAAGAGGGCCGGATTCACTCCATTCTCCCCGCCGATGCCACCGCCGAAGGAGCGGAAGTCTTCGACTGTGGAGGCAGGCTACTGATGCCGGGGCTCATTGATGCTCACTGGCACACCACGCTGGCGGCCATTACCCAAACCACCGCCATGACGGCTGATGTGGGCTACATTCATCTGGTCGCGGCCCAAGAAGCCAAACGCACGCTGATGCGCGGAGTAACGTCAGTACGTGATGTGGGCGGGCCTTCGTTTGCGCTGCAACGCGCCATTAACGAAGGCATTGTGGATGGCCCGCGAATCTTTCCCGCCGGGGCGATGATTTCCCAAACCTCGGGGCACGGCGATTTCCGCATGCGTCATGATATTCCTCGGGGCAGCACCACGCCGCTGAGTGAACAAGAGCACCAAGGGGTCGCCGCGATTGCCGATGGAGAAGATGAAGTGCTGCGCCGCACCCGTGAGCAGCTCATGTTAGGCGCTTCGCAAATCAAACTGATGGCCGGTGGCGGCGTGGCTTCGCTGTACGACCCACTCGACAGCACCCAGTTTACCGAGCGCGAACTGCGCGCCGCCGTGGATGCCGCCGGTGACTGGGGCACCTACGTGATGGTGCATGTGTACACCCCAAGGGGCATACAGCGTGCGCTGCGGGCAGGGGTAAAATCCATTGAGCACGGCCAACTAGCCGATGAAGAAGCCGCCCGCATGATGGCAGGCGAAGGCGCATGGTGGAGCCTACAGCCGTTTTTACAGGACGAAGATTCCAACGTTTACCCCGACGCCGCCCGCCGAGAGTCTCAGCGGCAAGTGGCAGAAGGCACCGTGCGCGCCTATGAACTCGCTCAGCGCTTTGATATTAAAACCGCCTGGGGCACTGACATTCTGTTCAACCCGCAAAACACCCCCAACCAGCTGCGCCAGCTCGCCAAACTTACCCGCTTCTACGACCCGCTCACCGTGCTGGCCATGGCCACCGGCCGCAATGGCGAGCTGCTTGCGCTTTCCGGCCCGCGCAACCCCTACCCCGGCACATTAGGCAAGATCGAACCCGGCGCCTGGGCAGACCTACTGCTAGTAGACGGCGACCCCAGCCGCAATCTGGATTTCCTACACGACCCAGAGCAGAACCTGCGCATGATTATGAAAGGCGGGCGCATTTATAAAGACACCCGCTAAGCTCGTTTTAAAACACCAAGATTACAACCCCAGCTAAGGTTAAAACCCCAGTAAACGGCGGCGCAGCGGCCTAATAGCTACCAGCGCCAGCGCTACCAAAGCCAGCCACTCTAACCAGTGGGGCAGCAGCTCTTGCACTTGGCTGGCCTGCTCCACCGGGTTCCAACCGGCCAAGGCAACGGCCGCATCGAACAGCCAACCTACCAGTACGGTCACTACCAGCACGCTAGCCAAGTAAACCGCCAATGCTGGGTTACCCAGCTCGCGGCGCAGAATGGCCAGCGTTGCTAGGCTGGTAATCGGCCCCGCCAGCAAAAACACTAGCGCCATCCCAGGCGAGATACCCGCTAACAGTAGCCCGGCCGCCACTGGTGTAGCTGCCGCCGCACAGATATAAAGCGGAATACCCACCACTGCCATCAGTATCAGAGCCAAAATACCGCCCGAAAACTGTGCCAGCGTATCCGGCGGTACCAGAGTGACCAGCACACCGGCAAGCAGCAGCCCGGCAAACACCCACGCGCTGATATCATCCAACAGATCGCTAAACGCATAACGCAGCCCCGCTTTCAGACCGCTAGGTTCGACGGTTTCGGCGTGGTGATCGTGGCAGCCATGCGACGAGCAGCAGCCAGCAGTGGCTGCAGGCGCAACGGCCTCTGCTTCGCGGGTAAAGCCCACTAGTAAGCCAGTCACAATGGCCGTTACCAAGGCGCCGCCAACACGCACCACCGCCATCAGCGGCCCAAGCAGCACGCTGGTGAGCAGAATCGAGTCCACACCCACGCCTGGGGTGCTGATTAAGAACGAGGTAGTCGGCCCGCGCCCCGCACCGCCCCGATGCAGCGCAATCGCGGTAGGAATCGCCCCGCAGGAGCATAGCGGCAGCGGCATCCCAATCACCGCCGCCCGCACAATGCTGCCCAGGCCACGCCCACCCATCCAGCGCTGCAGCAAGGTTTCCGGTAGCCAGGCTTTGATCAGCCCCGCAATCATCAGCCCCAACAGCAGCCACGGGGCCGCCGTTAAGGCAATTTGTAGCAGTTCGTTTATCAGCGTCATCTCATCACCTACTTGTTCACGGTGGGAATAAGGACTAGCCTAAACCCTGTAATCGTTACAGGGTCAAGCCGATGACTACGTATTACCGCATTGGAGATGTTGCTGCCCGCACAGGCTGCTCACCAGAAAGTATTCGCCACTATGAAAAGCTGGGCCTATTGCCACCACCCAAACGTGGGGAGCAAGGCTACCGGCTGTATAGTCAGGCCGCGCTGGAACGCATTGGGTTTATTCGCCATGGCCGCAGCCTAGGGCTAGACCTACACAATATTCAGGAATTGCTCGAGCTTTCCGACCACCCAGATACCGACTGCAGCGCCGCCGATGACATTGCTAGCCGCCATCTCGCGCACCTGGAGGCACGCATTGCCAAGCTTCAGGCGCTAGCCGACGAGCTGCGCCAAGTGGTGCACCAGTGCCGGGGCGGCAAAGCCGCCGACTGCCAAATCATCCAAACGCTGTATGAGCACCAGCCCAGCTGCAGTGACACCCGCTGTGGCGACCGCCAATCTTTGCTCAAATGACGCGCGGCCATCCCCCAAAGGAACTGCCCATGATCGAAACGAAGGAAGAACTCGAGGCCATCAAAAAGACATGCCAAGCGATGGTCACCAAAAGTGCTGGACTCTCAGCGGGCACCGCCACCATCCCCGTACCGGGGCTGGATATCGGCTCGGACGTGGCGATTCTGATGCGCATCATCCCCAAAATTAATAGCCAGTTTGGCCTGACACCGGAGCAAATCGACGGCCTGGATACCGAGAGCAAGCTGTTCGTCATGACCGCCATCTCCAACACCGGCAGCAAGATGGCGGGCAAATACATCACCCAGAACCTCATCGTCTCGCTACTAAGCAAAATGGGCGTTCGGGTGGCGGCAAAAGGCGCGTCCAAGTTCGTACCGCTGATCGGCAGTGCCGTGGCAGGCGGCATCAGCTTTACCGCCATGAAATACATGGGTAACAGCCACATCGACGACTGCTACCGCATCGCACTCGCAGCCCTGGAGCACCGCCAGCTCGAACGTGCGGTAGAGGACGACGCCGTTATCGAAGCGGACGCGTACACCCCCACCAACGGCCCCACTCGCCCTGATTCATAAGGCAACGCCCGTCGGCAATGGTATGCTGGAGCGTCTTGTCATCTTATCTAGGAGAAAGCAATGCCCGCTTATATCGTTTTGACCCGTGAGCGCACCCACGACAGCGAAGAGATGCAGCGCTACAGCGAAAAAGCCAAAGCCGCCCGCGAAGGCCACGACCCGCAGCCGCTAGCGTTTTACGGCGATGTTGAAGTATTGGAAGGCAGCGACATGGAAGGTGCGGTGATTCTACGCTTCCCGGACATGGCCGCCGCCCGCGCCTGGTACCAAAGCCCCGCCTACCAGGAAGCCCGCAAGCACCGCTTCCTGGGCGCCGATTACCGCGTCTTTTTGGTAGAAGGCATCGAAGAGGTGTGATGGCGCAACAAGTCACCCTCGATGGGGATGAACTCGCTCGCGGCATTGATGAGCGAGGCGGCGGTGAGCTGGGGCACGCCGTAGACCTCGCGCGCGGTGTAATAGACGTTCTGGGTATCGACGAAGATGGCGACGCGGGTGGTCATGGAAAAGCCTCAGCAAGTAATAACACGCCAGCTTCATGAGGCTGGCGTTGGTAAGAGTGCATGGTACCGCGCCGTTATTTAGAATGCGCCCTCTGGGTAGGCACGAGGCGCGATACCCCCACCACCACCGAGCCCACCAAAAAGCCAATCACCGCCGAGCACAGCGTATTGAAGCTCCAGCCCAGCGTGCTACCAAAGGCACCGGTGGACTCATGAATGGCATGCTCGATGTGATGCACCCACTCGTAGGGCGCGTTGAACCAGCCCGTTCCCTCTGCTCCCAGATTCACCATCAAGATATGCCCGCCCACCCACAGCATGGCGATGGTGCCCACTACTGAGATGGTCGCGAGCACTTTGGGCATGGCCGTGACCAAGCCACGGCCCAGGGCTTGTACGCCTGAGTGATCCCGCTGGGCAAGCTGTAGGCCAACATCGTCCATCCTGACCAACATGGCCACCACGCCATACACCAGTATCGTGATCACAAACGCGACCACCACCAAGCTTGCCAGCTGTGACCAGAATCCTTGGTGAGACACCGTGGCCAGCGCAATCACCATAATTTCAGCAGAGAGAATCAGGTCGGTGCGGATGGCACCACTCACGATCTTTTTCTCAGCTTCCGGCCCCTTCTCAACCGCAGGCTTGTCATCGTCATGCTGGCCAGAGAGCTTATGCCACACCTTCTCCGCGCCCTCAAAGGCCAGGTAAGTGCCGCCTATCATCAGGATGATCGGCAATAGCCCAGGCAGAAAATGGTTCAGCAGCAGCGCCGCTGGTAGGATAAACAACAGCTTGTTGCGGATGGAGCCCAGCGCGATCTGCTTCACAATCGCCAATTCACGCTCTGCCACTACCCCGTGCAAATATTGCGGCGTCACCGCCGCATCATCCACCACCACCCCTGCCGCTTTCACCGTCGCACGACCAGCCGCGGCGCTTACATCGTCCAGTGATGCAGCGGATAGCTTCGCCAGCGCGGCAATGTCGTCCAGTAATCCAATCAAGCCGCCAATAGCCATGGGTATTTCCTCCGTGAATCAGCATTGCAGATAGTAAAGCACACGGTGGCTGGGGCGGGCGGACTCTTTTATGCCAAGGGCAGTGTCGATTCTCTCCCTTCATGACCTACCCTCACTGCGTCACTTCAAAGAGCGGCCTTCGAGGGAGCGCGCTATGGAGTGAGGGGTACTACCTTGAGGAAGCATTTTCAGGCAGCGTGATTTGCCCCGTTAGATAAGGCGCAACGCGGCCTTTAATCATCACGCGCTCACCTTCTACCACGCAGCTCAGCGCGCCTTGACGTGCGCCACCCTGGCGGGCAGTAAGCGCTTGCTTACCCAAACGCGCTGCCCAGTAAGGTGCGAGCGACGTATGCGCCGAGCCGGTCACCGGGTCTTCTTCCACGCCGACCTTGGGGCCAAACCAGCGAGAGACAACATCCACGTCATCGCCTCTCGCAGTAACAGCCACACCTCGCCCTGGAAGCTGTTTAAGCCGCTGCATATCCGGCGCGAGGCGTTCAATCACACTCGCCTCTTCAACTACCGCCACAATGTCATCCGAGATCAGCAGCTCTTCGATTTCCATACCGCCCAGGGCAGCGGCGACTTCCGCGTGCATGTCTAGCGGTGCGAGCGTTTTTGCGGGGAAGTCCATCACCAGCGTATCGCCCTCACGGCGAACGGTCAGTACACCGCTTCTGGTTTCAAAGGCCACCGCCTCGGCCACCACGCCCAAGGCATGAAATACCACCCACGCCGCCGCTAAGGTGGCATGGCCGCAAAGATCCACCTCCACCGAAGGCGTAAACCAGCGCAGGTGATAGCCCGCTTCCGTGGGTACGAAAAACGCCGTTTCGGACAGGTTATTCTCCGCTGCAATGGCCTGCAGCAGCGCATCATCCAACCACGCCTCCAGCGGGCACACGGCGGCTGGGTTGCCTTCAAAGGGTTTTGAGGCGAAAGCATCTACTTGGTAGAGGTCGATTTTCATGGCAGATACCGAAAAAGAGAGGCGAAAACGCTAGGTTAGTGTCGCTTTCTGGCGGAGGCATCAAGCTCAATCGCGCGTCGTCAAGCGCTGAGCGCGTCTCCGCCTGGAAGCCATCACGGCCACTGCCGCGATGCAAAGGGCAGCGGCAATCCCGCCCATATAAAATGGGAATAGCCGCTCAGTCGCTCGAACAGTGGCGCAAGGGCCTGACCAAACAGTTGACATCCTCCCCTCCCTCAGCTTGCGCTGCCGCCTTGCGGCGGAAAGGAAGGGGATTCCCAGGTCGTTACCTTCCTGGTTCCTGCTTCGATGTTCGTTGCCTTCAATGCCTTGGCACTGCTGGTC
>NZ_JAMXSJ010000067.1:0-7911 GCF_024124725.1 Halomonas sp. Ps84H-12
TTGCTGAGTTGCGTTAGACTGTTTCATGACCTGCCTCCCTCAATAGTGGCTCTGCATTTTGGTCCCTACCTCAACGTAATCCACGACGTTGAGGAGGGGCAGGTCAATCCATGATGTCTACTCGATCTTAAAAACTAGAAAATTCATCTCGCTGACGTGAGGTTGGGGTGCTGCTCCCCGTCACGTTCATGGATTTTGGACGCGAGCCGATTTTTTTATTGTACGCCGCCTAATGCACGGCATGCTAAACAGAGTTAATTTTCTGTAAAAGCCTTGTCAACGTAGAGCCCCAGCGGTTAATCCCTTACAATGCAGGGTGCTTTTTAATGGCGCAGGTTAATTACATTTCATCCGCACAGCGTAGGGCAAGGGAATGCGCCCGTTACAATCCCTGGGCGGTAGCGTGCCTTTTTATTGGAAATCACCATGTCAAACTCCCTCATTTTCATAGCGCGGCCAGCTCGCATGCTGTTGGCCGCCTTGAGCGTTGCCGTTGTTAGCGGCTGCGCTACCTACCCGAGCGGCAACCAGCAGCAGGTGCAGTACGTGCTTGGTAACGACACCGCCAAGCCGCTGCAAGATGAAAACCTCAACGGCTTTCTCGCACAAGCACCAGCCGGAGCCGTGCTCAACCTAGTACAAAGCCCCTGGGGCGATAACGTCGAGATCGTGGCCGATGCGCCCTATTTAGCGGCCAGTGGTCGCGAGTGCCGCAAACTGCGGGTTATCGAGCAGGGTAGCGGTGCTGCCCGTACCGCGCTGACCTGTGCGACCCCCAACGGTTGGGTAAATCAGCGCATGCTGCTGCCAGAAAGCCAGCAGGGCGCGATGTCGCTCTCGCCAACGATGCATTCCCCAGGAACCACACAAGGGCGCTATTAATGAGCTTGCAACGCGTAATGAAACGGCTTTCTCTCACGCGCCCGGTAGCGGTGCTATCTCTGGCCTTGCTGGGCACCGCCGCCAGCAGCGCAAGCTGGGCACAAAGCATAAGCCTACCCAATACCATCCTGCCGGAAGATCAGGCCAGCCAGCAGCGGGTAGAGCCGCCGGTGAACGACACTCCCCGCGCCGACTGGCGTAGCGGCACCTATGGCCCGGTGGCGAACCAGCCTCAGCAAAACCCCGATGCGCTTCCCCCCTTTGGGGCCAACCTCTTTACCGGTGGCTTTCGTGGGGCGATGGGAGACGGCCTAAATGCCGATTACCAAGTCAAACCCGGTGACCAGATCACTGTGCGTGCCTGGGGCGCGTTCGAGTTTGACCGCGTGCTGCCGGTGGATGCCCAAGGCAACATCTTTATTCCCGGCTCTGGCCCGCTCAATGTAGAAGGCCAAAACAGCCAGCAGGTCGATAGCCGCGTGCGCGGTGCGATTACCTCGGTCTACCCCGAAAACGTGCAGGTATACACCAACGTACAGGGCGTGCAGCCCGTGGCAGTGTTCGTCACTGGCTACGTGGAAAACCCCGGCCGCTTTGCAGGCACCCCCAACGACTCCGTGCTGTACTTCCTGGACCAAGCAGGCGGTATTGATCAAGACCTAGGCAGCTATCGCCAAATCCGCGTGATTCGCAACGACCAAACCGTCGCCACGGTGGATCTCTACGACTTCCTGATCAACGGCAGCATCGCGCGCCCGCAGTTTCAGGATGGCGACACCATCGTAGTGGAAGAGCGCGGCCCGGCCATTGCCGTAGTGGGCGATGTCCACCGTGAACACCGCTACGAGCTTATCGGTAACCAGCTAAGCGGTGCCGAACTGGTAGAGCTTGCCCGCCTCAGAAGCGGCGTATCTCATGTACTGCTGCGCGGCGACCGCTCCGATGGCCCCATGGCCCAGTACTTCCCGCTGAACGAGTTCTATACTCAAACCATTCGTAGCGGCGATGAAGTGGCGTTTAGCGCCGACCAGCGCAGTGAAACTATCGTGGTTGAAATCGAAGGCAGCTACTATGGCCCATCCCGCTTTGCGCTACCCCGCGATGCGCGCCTGAGCGAACTGCTGGATGCCATTCCCGTGCCGGAAAACATGACCGCCGTGGAAAGCATTTCGCTACAGCGTGAAAGCGTGAAGCAGCAGCAACAGCAATCCATGGAAGACAGCCTGCGTCGCCTGGAAACCACCTACCTCAGCGCCCAATCCAGCACCAACGAAGAAGCGCAAATTCGTGCCCAAGAAGCCGAGCTGATTCAAAACTTCGTGCAGCGCGCCCGCGAGCTAGAGCCCAGCGGCCGCTTGGTAGTGGCCTACAACGACCGCATTGCCGATGTTCGCCTGCAAGATGGCGATGTGATCACCATTCCTGAAATCAGCGATTCCATCCTGATCAGTGGGGAAGTACTGGTGCCGCAAGCGGCGGTCTACCGCCCCGGCATGAGCGTGATCGACTACATCGAAAGCGCTGGCGGCTTTACCCAACGCGCCGACGACGACCACATCCTGCTGGTTCGCCAAAACGGCGCGGTGGAAAACGCCCGCAACACGCCGCTGCGCCCAGGTGATGAAATCCTCGTGATGCCCGAAGCGCCCACCCACAACCTGCAGCTAGCCGCCACGCTCACGCAAATCCTCTACCAAGTGGCTGTAGCCACCCGCGTGGCAGTGGATCTGTGATGGGTGGTTGGTAAATAGTGATTGGTGGTTGGTAAATAGTGAATGGTGAGTAGTGAAGGTAGTATCTCGTAGCGCGGCGTAACGACTGAGCGAGAGCAACGAGCGAAAGAGGCACCCGCGAAGGCGGCGTGAGCCGCCCTGATCAAGGCAGCCTAATCATCAACAGCTCCTTCATTTACGCTCTTTTCAAAAGAAACGGCATCATGAATAACACACACAGCGCCCCGAAAGGGGCGCGCACCCCTTGGCAAGTTACCCGCAGCGTGTGGTACGCCATGTTCATGCGGGAAGCCATTTCCCGCACCATGAGCGACCGCATGGGCTGGTTCTGGATGATTTTCGAACCTTTTGCGCTTGTTGCCATTATGGTGGGTATTCGTAGCTTCGTTAGTGGCGATAACTTAATAGCGAATGCACCCTTTATACCCTGGATGATCGTTGGGATGATGGGGTTCTTTTTGGCACGTGAAGGTATGATTCGCGGTATGGGGGCTATCGATGCTAACAGTGCATTGTTTGCTTATCGCCAAGTACAGCCTATAGACCCAGTATTAGTGCGCAACTTTCTTGAAGGCGCACTACGGAGTTTTATCTTCCTCATCTTTATCGGTGGGGGGTTAATGCTGGGACTCGATATGTACCCAGATAATGCCATTAGAGCGATGGCAGCTTGGATGTCTCTTTGGTGCCTAGGGGTAGGCTTGGGACTAGTAACATCCGTCTCAGCAACTCTGGTGCCTGAAGTAGGTAAAGTGATTCGAATGCTCTCTCTTCCATTAATGATTATCTCGGGTGCGATCTTCCCGCTTAATCAATTACCTCACTGGTTGCTTGAGTATCTAATGTTCAACCCTGTCCCGCATGCACTTGAAAATTTGCGGCTTGGCTTTTTTGAAAATTATCAAGTGATCCATGGCACTAGCATGCTCTACTTCTGGCTGGTGACATTAACTCTAAATGCGCTAGGGCTACTGATGCACCTTCGTTTTGTTGACCGGTTAAAGGCTAAATAATCCATGCACGTATCGTTTACCCGTTTTATAAAGCAGTCGCCGCATTGGGCGTTGGCCTTTATCGCTATTGTGCTGGTAAGTTTTTACTGGTTTATATGGGCCGAGGATCGCTATGTTTCCCGCGCCACGGTTGTACTGGAAAGCCCCCAGGTCGCCACGCCGGAACTCAGCTTTTCTTCGTTAATGGGCAGTGGTGCAGGCAACACCTCAGACCTGCTTCTGCTACGTGAACACTTACTCTCGGTGGACATGCTGCGCCTGCTGGATGAGCAGCTAGGCATCCGCCAGCACTACAGCGAACACGGTGATTTCTTCGCCAAGCTGCGCGATCCTAACGTACCCATCGAAGACCTACACGAGTACTACCTACGCCGGGTAGAAGTAGAGCTAGACGAATACGCCGGTGTGTTGAACATTCGTGTGCAAGGCTACACGCCGGAATTCGCCCACGATATGGCATCTCTGCTGCTAGAAGCTGGCGAAAACCACATGAACGAAATGGGCCACCGCTTAGCCGATGAGCAAGTGCGCTTCTTAGAGCGGCAAATGGTGCGCTTAGAAGAGCGCTTTGAAGAAACCCGCGCCGAACTGCTCGCATTCCAAAATGAGTACGGTTTGGTATCACCTACCGCCACGGTAGAAAGCATTAACCAAGTGGTGGCAACGCTAGAAGGCGACTTAGCCCGCTTGCAGGCCCAGCGCAACGCCCTGGCCAGCTTCCAAAGCTCACAATCGGCCGAGCTACGCCAAGTAGAGCGCAGCATTGAAGCCTTGCGCGACCAAATCGTAGAGCAGCGCGACCGCCTAGCCCAAGCCACCGGCAACTCGCTCAACCGCGTCTCTGCCGAGTACGAAACCTTAGAGCTACGAGCCCAGTTCGCCCAGGAAACCTACTCCAGCGCCCTGGCCGCACTAGAAAACACCCGCTTAGAAGCCGCCCGCCAGCTCAAGCAGGTCAGCGTGCTACAAAGCCCGCTCATGCCGGAATACCCAACAGAGCCCAACCGCCTCTACAACAGCAGCGTCTTCGCCATCATCACCATCTTCCTCGCGTTCATCCTCAGCATGCTCATCATGATCGTCAAAGACCACCGCGATTAGGATTGTTGGTGAGTGGTGAGTGGTGAGTGGTGAAGGGAGCCGCCACCCCGTAGCACGGCGTAACGAAAGAGCGAGAGCAACGAGCGAAAGAGTCACCCGTAGCGGCGGCCCGGCGCGAAGGCGTCTGCAAGACGCCCAAACCAAAAGTGCAGAAAGTAAATATGCATAGCCACCGTTTCAAGGTAAATATTCATATAACACGTCATGCCCGTGAGCGCATGGCTACTCGAAATATTACAGAAAATGAGCTGCTAGAATTGGTAGAGCAGGGAACCGTAAAATACAAAGATGCTACGCGGTTTTGGATAGCGCGATATTTTGAAAATCGTCAAGACAACCTTTTGTCTATTGCAGCAGTCTTGGAAGATAAAATAGTGGTAAAGACAGTCATGCATCACTTTGAGTGGGAGGATAAGTAATGCGAACTACCTACGATGAAGCAGATGATATTCTAGTTCTGCACCTATCAGAAAAGCCTACCGTCAGGGAGGTTTCTCAAGATTGGCATACACATATTAGTTACGCTGAGGATGGCACGATCAATGAAATCGTCATTCTGGAGGCCTCGAAGCAAGGTGCATGGCCACTCTTAAAAAGCCAAGCCGCTTAACTAACCGCAACACGACTCCCGCTGCTCCTGCGGGTGCGCTCCGCTTACACCGCGCTACGGGAACACCGCCAACGTTATGAGGCGTGGCACCAACCCCGTTTCGCGCCATAACGATCAACCGCGTCAACATCTCGAATGGCGGCACCACCCCCGTAGCGCGGCGTAACGAAAGAGCGAGAGCAACGAGCGAAAGAGGCACCCGCGAAGGCGGCGCCAGCCGCCCTGATCGAACCTATTCAGTAACCGCTGACATTCACGCCATCACCAGCACCCCTCACGGGGTGCTTCGCGGGTGCGCTCCGCTTACACCGCGCTACGGGAACACCGCCAACGTTATGAGGCGTGGCACCATCCTCGTATCGCGTCATAACGATCAATCGCGTCAACACCTCGAATGGCGGCACCAAACCCGTAGCGCGGCGTAACGAAAGAGCGAGAGCAACGAGCGAAAGAGGCACCCGCGAAGGGCGGCGCTAGCCGCCCCGATTGAGCCACCGCACCTAGCCCGCTCAAGCAATCGCCCAATAAATTGGCCTCCCACAGCAAGCCCGGTAGCCTATCCAAGCAACTAGCCCTTGTGGGAGGGGGCTTCAGCCCGCGACGGCCGCGCCACAGCGCTGAAAAAAGCACGAAAAGGAATTCAATGCTCAATATCACCCACCACGGCGGTGCCACAGGCGTCACCGGAAGCTGCCACCAGCTCACCCTCGATAGCGAACACTCACTGCTGATCGACTGCGGGCTATTCCAAGGCGAAGACGCCGCAGAAGACGCCTTCGATCAGCTACAAATCGAATTCGATATCAGCACCGTCAAAGCGCTGGTCATCACCCACGTACATATCGATCACGTAGGACGCTTGCCCTACCTGCTGGCGGCGGGATTCAAAGGGCCCATCATCTGCTCCATCCCCTCGGCCAAACTGCTGCCCCTAGTGATTGAAGACGCTCTAAAAATCGGCTTCACCCGCAACGCCCAGCTCATCGAGCGTTTCCAGCAACAGCTAGAAAGCCAAATCGTCAGCGTGCCCTACGGCAAATGGCACACCGTGGTCGGAAAATCCGAAGAAGGCCACATCACCACACGGGTAAAGCTCAAGCGGGCAGGGCACATTCTTGGTTCCAGCTACGTAGAAGTCGCCCACCAGTACCCCAATGGTGAAAAGGAACGAGTGATATTCAGCGGCGATTTAGGCGCCCCCTACGCACCGCTACTCCCCGCACCTAAATCCCCCTACGGCTGTGAACAGCTAGTACTCGAAAGCACTTACGGCGACCGAAACCACCCCGACCGCCGCCAGCGCCGCGCCACGCTGAAACAGGCCATCGAGCAAGCGCTCACTAACGGCGGCACGGTCATGGTGCCCGCTTTCAGCATTGGCCGAACCCAAGAGCTGCTCTACGAGCTGGAAGGCATCATTCATGAAGCCGAGCGCAACGCCAAACGCGGGCTGCCCAAAAGCCTATGGCAAACGCTGGAGATCATCGTCGATTCGCCGCTGGCCGCCCGCTTCACCCAGGTATACCGCGAGCTGAAACCCTACTGGGACGACGAAGCCCAACGCCGCCTGCGCAGTGGCCGCCACCCGCTCAACTTCGCCAACCTCTACACCGTAGACAGCCACGAAGCCCACGAGCGAACGGTCAGCTACCTGGCCAGCACAGGCCGCCCCGCCGTAGTGATAGCCGCCAGTGGCATGTGCGCAGGCGGGCGCATTATGAACTACCTCAAAGCCATGCTCGGCGATGAACGCCACCAGGTACTATTCGTAGGCTACCAAGGCGCAGGCACCCCAGGGCGGGATATTCAGCAATACGGCCCACAAGGCGGCTGGGTAAACATCGACGGCGAGCGGTTTGATATAAAAGCGGGCGTTTCCAGCATCAGCGGCTACTCCGCCCACGCCGACCAGAAAGACCTGCTCAACTTCGTCAAACGCATGCGTCGCTGGCCCCACACCATCCACCTGGTGCACGGCGAACAAACCGCCCGCAGCGCACTCAAACGTGAGCTGGAAGCGATGTACGCTCGGAAAGGGAAAGAAGTGAAGGTTCATAATGGCTAATCAACAGGCCAAGTATGTTACGGAGATCGATCAGCTGCACATTTTGAGACAATGCAATGGATAGAGTGTATGCATTTCCAAAAGAAACCAAACATTTTCATTGTTTCACGAGTGATGAAGATATAAAGCAGCATGCTGCCTATAGAGATGCCAAGTCAGGAGATGCAGAAGCTGCTTTACAACTTGTGGGTGATTTGGCTCTTGAGTTTCTGTTCTCTCTTGAAAATGAATTTCCTGAAGGAAGTATTTTTGTATCGCCCTACGCTCAAGAGGCTTCAGGTGATAATGCTTTACCTCTGATCCTCTCGCTGATGTGCGCAGAGGTGCTAGATGGTGTTAGTGAAACAGATATCGTTCAAATGCAAAAAGTGTTTCATACTGGGGCTGACCCTATGGAAAGACTCATTGCAAGACCCTCATTCGAGGGAGCTGTTCAGCATGGTGGTCGTTATATATTAGTAGATGACGTCACTAGTATGGGTAGCACGTTAGCTGAGCTGGCTAATT
>NZ_JAMXSJ010000068.1:0-7499 GCF_024124725.1 Halomonas sp. Ps84H-12
CCTTGGTGGTTGACAACCGCGCCCTGCAATCCTTCCGGGACTGGACCGTGGTGTTTATTCAGGTGGATGACACCTACGAGATCCGCCCACTGGAGCTGGGCCGCAGCGACGGCAACCTGACTGAGGTACTGGGCGGCCTGCAAGCAGGCGATCGCTATGTGGTGGAAAACAGTTATTTGATCAAGGCCGATATCGAAAAATCCGGCGCATCCCACGACCACTAACCAGGAGGCTATGATGATCAATGCCATCTTACGTCTCTCGGTAGAGCGACGGTTTTTAATGTTATCCCTTATTCTGGTGCTGGTCGGCGTGGGCGTGTGGAGTTTTCAGCGCCTGCCCATCGACGCGGTGCCGGATATCACCAATGTCCAGGTACAGATCAACACCGAGGCACCGGGCTATTCGCCTCTGGAGGCGGAGCAGCGCATTACCTTTCCGGTGGAAACAGCCTTGTACGGCCTGCCCAACCTGTCCTATACCCGGTCCCTGTCCCGCTACGGCCTGTCCCAGGTCACGGTGGTGTTCGAGGAAGGCACGGACATCTATTTCGCCCGCAATCTGATCAATGAGCGATTGGGCGCCATCAAGAGCGCGCTGCCCCCCGGGCTGGAGCCGGAGATGGGTCCCATCGCCACCGGTCTTGGCGAGATCTTCATGTACACCGTAGAAGCCCTGCCCGGCGCCGCTCAAGCGGATGGCAGTCCGCTGGACGCTACGGCACTGCGGGAGATCCAGGACTGGATCATCAAACCCCAGTTGGCCCAGGTGCCCGGCGTGATCGAAGTCAACACCATTGGCGGCTACGACAAGCAGTACCACGTCACGCCGTCGCCC
The DNA here is from genome assembly GCF_024124725.1 of Halomonas sp. Ps84H-12. Taxonomy (NCBI): domain Bacteria; kingdom Pseudomonadati; phylum Pseudomonadota; class Gammaproteobacteria; order Oceanospirillales; family Halomonadaceae; genus Halomonas; species Halomonas sp. Ps84H-12. The sequence continues at coordinate 838 of NZ_JAMXSJ010000068.1, forward strand.
CAACGGTTGCTGGAGTTCGGCATCACGGTGGATGAACTGGTCAGCGCCCTGCGGGCCAATAACACCAATCGCGGCGCCGGCTATATCGAACGCAACGGCCAACAGCTGTTGGTGCGCTCGCCCGGGCAGCTGGCCACCATTGGCGATATTGAACAGGTGGTGATTGCCAACCGGGATGGTGCGCCAGTCCGGGTAGCCGATGTAGCTGAAGTGGCCATTGGCAAGGAGCTGCGCACCGGAGCCGCCACCCGCGACGGCAAGGAAACGGTGCTGGGTACCGCCATGATGTTGGTGGGAGAGAACTCCCGTGCCGTCGCACAGGCGGTGGCCGAAAAGCTGGAGGCCATCCAGCCCTCGCTACCCGACGGGGTCAAGGTGGAGGCGGTGTACAATCGTACGACCCTGGTGGACAAGGCCATTGCCACGGTGGAAAAGAACCTGCTCGAAGGGGCGCTGCTGGTGATCGTGGTGTTGTTTCTGTTGCTGGGCAACCTGCGTGCCGCCTTGATTACCGCCGCGGTGATCCCCTTGTCCATGCTCGCCACCATCACCGGCATGGTGCAAACAGGCGTGTCTGCCAACCTGATGAGTCTGGGCGCACTGGACTTCGGCCTGATCGTCGATGGCGCGGTGATCATCGTCGAGAACTGTATCCGGCGACTGTCCCAGGCTCAGCACAATGGTCAGCTGGCCCTCAAGGAGCGGCTGCAACTGGTGTTCGAGGCCACCAACGAAGTCATTCGTCCCAGCCTGTTCGGTGTCGCCATCATTACCGTGGTGTACCTGCCGATCTTTTCTCTCACCGGTGTCGAGGGCAAGATGTTCCACCCCATGGCGGCCACCGTGGTAATGGCACTGCTATCCGCCATGGTGCTGTCGCTGACTGTGGTGCCGGCCGCCGTGGCGGTGTTCCTGCGGGGCAAGATCAGCGAAAAGGAAAGCCCGGTGATCAGTGGCGCCAAGTCGCTTTACAAGCCCGCGCTGTTGGTTGCCATGAAGTTACGCTGGCTGGTACTGGGCGGCGCTACCGCGCTGGTGGTGGTCTGTGTTTGGCTGGCGACCACTCTGGGTTCGGAGTTTATTCCGCAACTGGATGAAGGGGATATTGCGTTGCACGCTCTGCGCATTCCGGGGACGGGGCTGGAGCAATCCATCGAGATGCAGTCGCAGCTGGAAGAACGGCTGAAGGCGTTCCCGGAAGTGGACAAGGTGTTCGCCAAGATCGGCACGCCAGAAGTGGCCACCGACCCCGTGCCCCCGAGCGTCGCTGACAACTTTGTCATCATCAAACCGCGCGACCAGTGGCCCGATCCCGACAAAACCAAGGATGAACTGGTGGCGGAAATTGAAGAAGCCGTGACCCAACTGCCTGGCAACAAATACGAGTTCACCCAGCCCATTGAGATGCGCTTCAACGAGCTGATCTCTGGGGTGCGGGCCGACCTCGGGATCAAGGTGTTTGGCGATGATATGGATCAGCTGTTGGCGTCGGCAAAGGCAGTCCAGGCGGTACTTGGAACCGTCGAGGGTGCGGAGGATATTCTGGTCGAACAGGTCACTGGGCAGCCCATGTTGTCGGTCCATCCCAAACGCATGGTGCTGTCACGCTACGGCCTGAATGTCGAAGACTTGCAAGCACTGGTGGCGACCGGTATCGGTGGCGAAAACGCCGGATTGATCTACGAGGGTGACCGCCGCTTTGAGTTGGTGGTACGCCTGCCGGAAACAGTCAGGCGTGACATCGACAGCTTGGCCTTTCTGCCCATTCCCTTGCCGGACGGCGGCTATGTGCCACTGTCGGAAGTCGCCGAGCTGGAACTGGCACCGGCACCCGCCCAAATCAGCCGGGAAAATGGTAAGCGCCGGGTGGTGGTTACCGCCAACGTGCGCGACCGTGACCTGGGCGGATTTGTCGAGGAAGCACAGGCGCGAATCGCACAGGAGGTGGACCTGCCTGATGGTTACTGGCTGGATTACGGCGGCACCTTCGAGCAACTGCAATCGGCCAGCGCGCGTCTCGCCATTGTTGTACCGATCACGCTGGTGATCATCATTGGCCTGCTGATCATGGCGTCCGGTTCGGTGAAAGACGCCTTGATTATTTTCACCGGCGTACCGCTTGCGCTCACTGGCGGGATTTTATCCCTGTGGTTGCGGGACATGCCGCTGTCGATTTCCGCAGGCGTGGGCTTTATTGCGCTCTCCGGCGTCGCAGTTCTCAATGGTCTGGTGATGGTGGCCTTTATCCGCGACCTGTGGCACGAGCAGGGCGACCTGATGAAAGCGATCGTCGAAGGCGCCCTGATCCGCCTGCGACCGGTACTGATGACGGCCCTGGTCGCGAGCCTCGGCTTTGTTCCCATGGCGCTCAACACCGGCACCGGCGCGGAAGTACAGCGGCCGCTGGCGACGGTGGTGATCGGGGGATTATCTCGTCGACGTTGTTGACGCTGTTCGTGCTGCCGGTGCTTTACGCGCTGTTGCATCGCAAGAAAGCCTAAACGCAGAGGACCTGAACGGGTTCCGGGTGCGCCCGGAACCCATCGCCGTAAGAAAGTCTGGCAGCCACAGTGCGGCTGTGGGCATGCCCGCCATTCAAATCCGTAATTCATGTCTGATCGGTTCGGTCATCACGGCCAGACTTTTAATTATTACCCTTCTGTCCCTTACCAGTGTCACTGCCTGGGCATACCTCGGCGAAGACCAGGCTCGGATACTCAATGCGGGCTACCGGAAATACATCCGGCTCGGCGCCATCCATATGCTGACCGGATACGATCATTTACTGTTTCTGTTCGGCGTCATGTTCTTTTTGACGCGCTTTGGCGAAATCATCAAGTTCATCACCGCCTCCATCGTCGGCCATTCCGTTACCCTGGTGTTAGCCACACTGTTTGGTATTATCGCCACTTACTACATGCACTGGATGCTGGCCGTTTACAGATTGACTGTTCAATCCAGTCAGCTAAAGCGGGAGAAGTGAGAAGGTAAGAGCGAGATTCGCCTTCACTGTGCTGCTTCGATACACCCTTTCGCTCTGCGCGGCGTATGATCTCCTGGCCATCACTTCATCTGTTCCGAATCACCGGCTCCGCAGTCGGGGTCGGCCTCGCAAGCTTGCCGGATAGCCGCATCCTCAGGTTGCAGAGTGCTGTGCGCTATGCCGAAACGCTCCCGGAGCATTGTTTGCAGTTGCGGGTGTACGGCCTCCCAGCGAACCATCGTCTCCAAATCGACGTGCGCGGCCAGCGCGTGGCTACTCGAGGACAAGCTCCAGATATGCATGTCATGGACCGCGCGTACGCCCTCGACCTCGGTTAGGGCCTGGCCGACTTCACGGGCATCGACGCCGTGCGGCACAGCTTCCATCAATACCCGGGTCACCTCGCGCAGCAGCCGAACGGCGGATAGTAGAATCAACACGCTGACGAATAGCGACAATATCGGGTCGACAATGGACGGGCCGCCCAGGTAAATGGTCGCGCCAGTGGCCACCGCTGCGACTGAGCCCAATAGATCGCCCATCACATGCAGTAGCGCGCCCCGCACGTTCATGGTCTGCTCGCCACGCATCAGTACCCAGGCAACGATGATGTTGACCAGCAAACCAAGCCCGCCGATAACCAGGACCACGCCACCGTCGACCTCCGGCGTATCCGCCATACGACGGATCGCCTCGTAGGCGATGTAGACGATTACCCCGAACATGAACAGGACGTTGAACAGCGCGCCGAGCACTTCCGCGCGCTGTAAGCCAAAGGAATGCTTGCGTGAAGCGGGCTTGCTCGCCAGCCACGCGGCAAGGGCACCGACCGCCAACGCCAGCGAATCCGTGAGCATGTGACCGGCGTCCGACAGCAGTGCCAGTGAGTCGGCCATTATACCGCCTACCACTTCGACGATCGCAAAGCCGGTGGTGAATACCAGTGCGAACAGCAACGTTTTGCCGCTACCGTGGCTGTGGCCGTGATTATGGCTATGATTGCTACCGTGGCTATGGTGGTGACTAGACACGCTTAGACTCCCTGTGCTGTTCCTGAATAAATAATGACCGCGCAGACGTGTAGCGATTCTCTCCAACGGAATCAGTGGCCTTTCCCGTTGGGGTATAAGTAGAATCGTGGTATTAAAAACCCTGTAGTTTAAAGTGGACCCCATCGTCAAGACAGAAAACGTCCCGATTTAAGTTATCGTCTCGGCCTTGGCTGCAGCTGCACAGCGCTGCCCTGTGTCATGGTCCTGAGCGGTGTCACGTTGATGACCAAAGTGATCGGGAATGGCGGCACCGCCGCCAGTCCCCAACGCATACACGGTGTCCGGGGTCTGGTTCTCCAGCGACTGGTGAGGCCGCTGGGCGTTGTAGAACGAGAAGTACGCGGATAGGCCGAGGGTCAGCTCTCCCAAGCTCGCATAGCCCTTCACATACACGTCCTCGTACTTGACCGTCCGCCATAGCCGCTCGACGAAGATGTTGTCGAACGCGCGCCCACGGCCGTCCATGCTGATGGCGACGCCGGCTTGCTTGAGCACCCCCGTGAAGGCCTGGCTCGTGAACTGCGAGCCTTGGTCACTGTTGAAGATCTCCGGCGTGCCATGTAGCCGCAGGGCGCTTTCCAAGGCGTCGACGAAGAAGGACGCCTCCATGGTATTGCTCACCCGCCAGCTGAGCACCTTGCGGCTATACCAGTCGATGATGGCGACCAGGTACACGAAGCCGCGCGCCACCCGAATGTACGTCACATCGGTACTCCACACCTGATTGGGGCGTGTGATCGACACGCCGCGCAGCAGGTACGGGTAGACCTTGTGCTCAGGATGCGGCCGGCTGGTCATGGGGCCCGGCGCCATACCTGCCAACCCCATGCCGCGCATCAGCCGCTGCACGCGCTTGCGATTGACGCGAAAGCCATGGCGACCGAGTTCCACGACCATCCGGCGGCTACCGTAGAACGGCCATTGCGTGTAGATCTCATCGATCGCATGGCAGAGTTCGACATCCTGCTCGGAAGGCTCCGTTGGCTGCCGTTGAGCGTAAACGGTGGACCTGGCGACCTCTGCCAGGGCGCACTGGCGGAGCAGCGGCACTCGGTCGGCCGCGTCGATCCAGCCGCGGCGGATCATGGCAGGTTGATTCCGGATTTTTTTTTCAGCCAGTCGAGCTCCATCTTCAGACGGCCGATTTCCCCGTAGAGCTTCTCGTCTGACTGGTACTCGGGCTTTGGCTTTGGCCCGCGCTTCTTGTCGAACAAGGAGGCGGAGTCCGCCAGGAGGGCCTTCTTCCACTGACCGACCTGCACAGGGTGGACACCGAATTCCTGAGCGATTTCGTTCGCCGTCTTCAGGCCACGGACAGCCTCCAGGGCGACCTTGGCCTTCAGCTCCGGTGAGTGGGTGTTACGTTTCTGTTTCGACATCTCTGGTCCCTTCGAAATCGGCCTCGGCATATCTTAAACCAGTGTCTTGATTTCAGGGTCCACTATAGTTACTATAGTGTCAAGGTGAGGAGATGATCAGCTGAGATTAGATTAAGTACCGGCGGACGCTTGCGAGACAATTCGTTGCGTCTCGGGCACGTTGCAATGGTGATCGCGCAGTAACTGCCCGCACGTCTTGATGCTCGCTCAGTACAGATATGCGTCAGCTTCCCAGCCCGGCCGATACGAGTGTAAAAACCACGAACCCACCCGTGAACGCTAACACTGAGATTCGGGTATCTTCGGCGCTTTCATGGGCTTCGGAAAGCATGTCCTCCACCGCTGCGACCGTCAGCAGGCCCGCTGCAAAGGTCAGCATTCCCATCTGGAGGGCATCGCTTTGGCCGCGCAGCAGGTAGTAAGACAGAATGGCAGCGCCCACTATCGGGATGACGAACGAGGCGGACAGCAGCATTCTTTTTGCTCGGGGGATACCTTTGCCCTTCATGTTAGCAATCGTTGCATAGCCCTCGGGACCGTCTGCCAGGACCTGACCCAGCGCCAAAACGAGTGCCATCGAGAATGAGATAGCGGAGCCGGTGCCGATCAATAAGCCATCACTGAACAGATCCACGGAGACAGCCACGTAAATCATCCACATGCCGAGGTTGGACCCGCCCTGCTCGCTCCGGCTGCCCTGTAACTTTTCAACAAAGCCTTCAATGGCAATATAACCCGCCCCGCCCAGTCCAAACCCCAGGGCGATGACCCAGGCGGACGTCTTTGCCAGCGCCTCGGGCATTATTTCGATGGCGACCACGGCGACTACGATGCCCGCAGCGCCATGGAGCACGTTGTTGAGCCGGTTTTTAGGCACGGTGGTAAACTCGGCCAACACGCCACCGGCGAAATTGCCCAGGGCCGGTAGTATTGCCAGCCCGATAACGGTCCATATATCCATGATGCCTCCTGGTTGTGACGCCCCGCTCATCCCTTGCTAGCCCGAGGGTACACCACAACGGTCGATTAGTGCAAGAAGCTTGGCTATGCGCTATTGGCAACGCGGCGATCTACTTTTGTGCTTGAATGCGCTCAATGTCTGTAGTTAAGCGCTAGCTGATTTGTAACTATTCAGCACCGGTTGGCTGAGTCGGGGCTTCTTGCTGCATGAAGGCTGGCACCTCCCCCGCAAACAGTTGCTCCAGTGCGGTATGCGCCGCTACCCCTTGCTTGACGGCGGTCGAGAGA
>NZ_JAMXSJ010000069.1:0-7262 GCF_024124725.1 Halomonas sp. Ps84H-12
GAGTTGCGTTAGACTGTTTCATGACCTGCCTCCCTCAATAGTGGCTCTGCATTTTGGTCCCTACCTCAACGTAATCCACGACGTTGAGGAGGGGCAGGTCAATCCATGATGTCTACTCGATCTTAAACGCCATGAAAAGTCGTGAAATTCTCCGCGCTTTCACGCTCGGTAATAAAGCTGTTCTCGGGTGCCTGAGTGTCTTCGTAGCCTAGCGCTATGCCGCAGAGCAGAAGCGAGTTTTCATCCAGCTTAAGCTCGTCGCGAATAAGCGTGTGGTACCAAGCAAAGGCAGCCTGCGGGCAGGTATGCAGCCCCTGGCCACGGGCGGCCAACATCACACTTTGGATAAACATGCCGCAGTCCATAAAACTGCCGGCTTCCAGACGACGATCCATCGTGATGAAAAGCCCCACGGGTGCATCGAAAAGCTGAAAATTACGCCGTGCCTGGGCTTCGCGCTTGGCTTTATCGTCGCGTCCGATACCTAGTGTTGCATAAAGCCCAAAGCCACAGCGTCGGCGGCGTTCCAGGTAGGGTTCAAACCAGTTCTGCGGGTAGTAGTGATACTCGGGAGGGTCGCTTTTGCCGTGATCAACGGCGTCTAATAACCGCTGGCAAAGCTGGTCTTTAGCGGTACCCGCCACCACATGCACTTTCCACGGCTGGATATTGCTACCGCTGGGAGAACGGCTCGCGACCTGCAATATATGCATAATCGTTGCACGGTCGACGGGGGTGTCGAGAAAACGGCGCACCGATTTACGGCTGGTGATGGCGGTATCTACATGCATGCGGGCACTCCCTAAAAGAGTCGCGCGGTGCTTTCCCGCTAGCATGCCGCGCGCATTAAATGATGTTATTGGGCGACCAAGTGACAGCGGCTCTCTTCCAGCGATTGGAAGGCCTCTTCACCCGGAATCGTGCGCAGTATTTCGTAAAGATCCCACTCGTTAGTGGAGGCGTCAGGTGTTTTCACCCTGGCTAGGTACATATCATGCACCATGCGACCATCATCACGAATGTAGCCATTGGTGGCGAACATGTCGTTAATGGGAGTGTCTTGCATCATGGCGCGAACGGTGGCTGAGTCGTCCGTGCCGCTCGCTTCAACGGCATTTAAGTAGTGCATAACGCTAGAGTAAACGCCTGCCTGTACCATGGTGGGCATTCGGCCGGTGCGTGCTTGATAGCGCTCTGCCCATTCACGTGAAGCCTCATTCAAATCCCAGTACCAGCCAGTCGTTAGTTGCATGCCTTGGGTGCTTTCCAGTCCCAGCGCGTGTATATCGTTTAAAAAAACCATTAACCCAGCAAGTGACTGACCAGACTGTGCCAGGCCAAATTGCCCTGCTGTGCTAATTGCATTAACGGTATCAGCCCCCGCATTTGCGAGCCCTACGATCTTGGCGCCTGAGCTTTGCGCTTGCAGGACATAGGAAGAGAAATCGCTGGTATTTAACGGGTGGCGTACGCTACCCAGAACCTCGCCTCCATGCGCTTCCACTACGGCGGTAACATCGCTTTCCAGCGAGTGTCCAAAGGCATAGTCAGCGGTAATCATGTACCAGCTATCACCCCCTTCTGCGAGTATCGCTTTAGCAGCACCGTTAGACATGGCGTAAGTATCATAGACCCACTGTACATGGTTCGGCGTGCAGTACTCGTTGGTGATGCTCAGTGCTGCGGCACCTGCCACCATGGCAAGCTTATCGTTTTCCGCCAAAAGCTGAGTGGTCGCGATAGTCACCGACGAGGCCACCATACCTGCGACCATATCCACATTACGCTGGTCGATCCATTCACGTACGGTATTGGCACCCACATCAGCGCTGTTGCGGTCATCACCACTAAACACCACTATCGGTGCTCCGTTAATCTCACCGCCGTGATCTTCGACCGCCATGTTAAGCGCTTCCAAGCCACCAGGGCCGGCCAAATCGCGGTAGGGCCCTGACATATCAGATAAATAGCCGATGCGGATTTCATTATCGCTGAAGCTTGCCTGAGCGCTGCTGAACGCACTGGCAAACACGATGCCTAATGAAATAACTAATGGTTGTTTATTTAAAGCAGACATAGAACCCCCAACCCCGCGCAAGACGAGGCAGAATTGTTGTTATCGGTATGGGTAGTAACGCTGGGTGCGCTTTAACAGCGCTGTTAGTTGAGTTGGTTATGGTGTATCGGTCGTTTCCTCCTTGGCGTGTAGCGCGGTATTTTCTAAATCGTGCTGAAGTTTATTCAGGTAGTGCAATAAGCTGACGGTCTCATCGAAGGAAAAGCTGCCCAGACCATCACGGTAAAACTCATGAATACGGGGCTGTAAACTCTCCCAAAAGGCGCGACCTTGGCTGGTTAGTAAAATAATCCGCGCGCGCTTGTCATCGGGATGAGGAATACGTTCGACATGGGCATCGCGCTCCAAACGCTTAAGCACGCCGTCCAGGCTTTGACGGCTAACCACCAAATAATCAGTAAGCGCATTAAACGAAATACCCTCTTCAAAGCCTTTGCGAGAAAGGGCGCCCAGCACTGCCCACTGCACGGTGCTCAGGCCCACTTCACTGATCGTCTGCTTTTGCAGGATATTGCTAACCTGAAAAAGCCGAAAAAATAGTCGGTTTTCCACGCTTTTGTCATCTTCACTCGCCATCGGCAAATCCTTGACTGGGTCAATAGAATCAGCGCCCAGTCGCTCGAGTGAGACAAGCAAGAAGCCAGCGTTCACGCAGAGACCGACTGACGCGCAATAATATTTTTCATAATCTGAGCTGTGCCATCACCAATTTGCAGCCCCAGTACATCGCGCATGCGCTGGGAAAACGGCAAATCTTCTCCCCAGCCCGTATGCCCGTGGGCTAGCATGCACTGTTTGATCACATCAAAGGCTAGCTTCGGCCCCCACCACTTATTCATAGCCGCTTCAGCAGTATGCGGGCGCTGGTTGTCTTTTAGCCACAGTGCGTAATAACACTGCAGCCGCGCCGCTTGCACGTAGGTTTGGTATTCCGCCAGTGGATGGGTTAAGCCCTGAAAGGTGGCTAACGGCTGACCAAAGGCTTCACGCTGGGTGAGCCACTGCCAGGTTTCATCCAGTGACTGCTGAGCGACGGCTAAACACTGTAAACCAATCAGCGCACGGCTATAGTCAAACCCCTGCATCACCTGCTTAAAGCCTTGTCCCTCTATGCCTAGCATGTGGTCGGCAGGCACGCGCACATTGTCGAAGAAAATAGAGCCACGGCCAATGGCTCGTTGGCCTGAATCTTCAAAGCGACTAGTAGAAACACCTTGGCTCTCCATGGGCACTAAAAAAGCGCTGATGCCACTGGCGCGCTGCTCTTGTGTGCCGGTTCGAGCAAAGACCACCGCTACATCCGCCTGATCGGCCATGGAAATGGAGGTTTTTTCACCTTTTAGCAGAAAGCTATCGCCGTCACGGGTTGCTTTGAGCTTAAGGTTGGCAGCATCTGAACCGCCGTGCGGCTCAGTGAGTGCGATACAGCAGATCTTACGGCCAGCCGTAATGCCTGATAACCACTCTTTGGCCAATTCCGGCTGGGCGTGATGGGCGATGATTTGACCATTAAGAGAAGCGAGTAGGGGTAAATAGCCGACATTAAAGTCACCCCTGGCAATCTCTTCAACAATCACGCCGGTGGTAATACAATCTAGCCCACCGCCACCAAACTCTTCGGGTAGCTCGCCGCCCAGACAGCCCATCTGACCTAACTCGTAAACGATCTCACGCTCGATGCAACCCGCCTGCTCGCGCTGCCGATAGCGAGGGGCTAGTCGTTCGCCGGCAAACCGCGCGATGGTGTCGCGAATGGCTTCTTGCTGTTCGGTAAATGCAAAATTCATGATGCTTTACTCACTCTCTAGAGACTCCCCTTTGTGAAGGGGAGCAATGGTGGTGACTAATAATATTTGCGAAATTCGGGCTTACGCTTTTCCTTAAACGCAGCAACACCTTCCTGCGACTCCTTGGTGTCGTAGTAAAGGCTTAGCGCCTGCATACCGAGTGCACCAATACCGGCGATATTTTCGCTGTCTGCATTGAACGAACGTTTTGCGATGGAGAGGGCAGTCGGGCTTTTCTCAAGAATTTCGTCACACCATTTACGCACTTCCTCGTCAAGCTGTTCAGGCGGCACTACCGCATTGAGCAGCCCCCATTCGAGCGCTTGCTGAGCCGTATATTTTCGGCACAGGTACCAGATTTCACGTGCTCGTTTTTCGCCAATGACGCGGGCGAGATAAGCGGTGCCAAAGCCAGGGTCAACCGATCCCACTTTTGGACCTACCTGGCCAAAAATTGCTGTCTCTGACGCAATACTTAGATCGCAGACCACATGTAAAACGTGCCCGCCTCCAATGGCAAACCCATTCACTCGTGCAATGACCGGTTTAGGCACTTGGCGGATGAGCGTTTGCAGCTCCTCTACCGGTAGACCGATGATGCCACGGCCGTCGTATTGACCCTCGTGCGCGCCTTGATCGCCCCCGGTACAGAATGCTTTGTCACCCGCGCCGGTGAGCACAATGACACCAATCGACTTATCCCAGCCAGCACGGTTGAAGGCATCAAGCAGCTCCATGCAGGTTTTCCCGCGGAAAGCGTTGTAGCGTTCAGCGCGATTGATGGTGATAGTGGCCACCCCATCGGTGACGTCATAGAGGATGTCTTCGTAACTCATGTAAGTCTCCTGACAAAGATAGGTAGAAGCTGGCAGTGATTAGCCAGCCATGGTTAAACCACCGGAGACACTAATCACTTGTCCGGTAATAAAGCTGGCTTCGTCGCTGGCAAGCATGGTGATAATGCCGGGGTAGTCTTCAGGTCGACCAATGCGTCGCATGGGTACTGCATTGCGGAAGACTTCCAAAAGTTTTTCAGGATCCCGTGAGGTTTCCGCCACGCCTTTTAGAAGGGCTGTATCGGTAGGGCCAGGGCAAACGACGTTGAGCGTCACATTCTTACTGGCGAGCTCGCGTGCGAGCGTTTTGCTTAAACCCAACAAGCCGGCCTTACAAGCGGCGTAGACGGCCTCACCGGATGAGCCGACTCTGGCTGCGTCAGAGGCAATGTTGATCACACGACCACCGCCCGCTTCTACCATCTTGGGTAGAACGATATGGTGCATGTTGAGAGCACCGGTCAGGTTAATGGCAATCAGTGACTCCCACATAGAAGGCTCTGTTTTTAGAAATGGCATAAACCGGTCAAAGCCGGCATTGTTAATCAACACCGTGGGGGTGCCTAACTCCTGCTCGATGCTTGTCACCGTGGCAGCGATGGCGTTGTAGTCGGTGATATCGGCAACATAGGCTTTTATTTGGCCGTCAGCTTTTCCAATGTTGTTCACAGTGACTTGAGCCGCCTGACCGTCGCGGTCGAGTACTGCCACATTGGCGCCATGTTCAGCGAAGCGCATGCACACAGCCCGCCCAATGCCGCCGCCGCCGCCGGTGACGATAACTGTTCTACCTTTTAATCCTTTCATATTGTTTATTCACCTAACTGCAGAAAATTTTGATTTTTCGGTATGTTTCTTTTAGGCGTCTTGGCGAGCCTGATCGCGCAATTTAAATTTCTGAATTTTTCCGGATGGGGTGCGCGGCAGTTCGTCGAGTACCTCTAAAAACTCTGGCTGGTACTGGCGAGTTACTTTGCGTTCGCTGAGGAAAGTGCAAACTTCTTCGAGTGTTAGTGACTCCACCCCCTCTTTGAGGGTTACATAAGCGCATAGCCGCTCGCCCAGGCGGTCATCGGGCTTACCTACCAGCGCTAGAGTGTGGATCTTCGGATGTTGGTAGAGAGTGTTCTCGATATCGACGATGGGGATGTTCTCGCCGCCGCGGATCACTACGTCCTTAGAGCGCCCGGTGATGCGGACGTAGCCTGCTTCATTTAGGCGAGCTAAATCTCCTGTTGGGAACCAGCCTTCAGCATCTACGCCGTAAAGATCCGGCTGTTTAAAGTAGCCGACGAAGAGGCTGGCGCCTCGCACCCATAGGTTGCCCTCTTGATTAGGAGGCAAAACGTTGCCCTCAATATCCGTCACTTTGAGCTCCATGTAGGGAAGCGGCACGCCATCGGTATTGACTGCATTGGATGGTTCGTCATCAGGTAGAGTAGTGGTCACTGCGCCGTTCTCAGTCATTCCCCAGGCAGAGAGAATGCGGGTGGGAAGATTTTTGGCGGCTTTTTCAACCAGCGGGCTGGGTATCGGTGCGCCAGCACAAAGGAAAAGCGTCAGCGACTGAAGGTCTGATCCGTGCTCGATAGCTTGTGTGGCGATATCAGTCAGGAAGGGAGTCGAACCAAGCATTAGTCGTGGCTTCTCAGCGCGAATAATCTTCACTGCCTCCTCAGGCAGCCAAGTGTCCTGAAGCACTACAGTCGCTTTGAGATAGATAGGCAGCAGTAAGCCATAAAGAAAACCCAACTGATGCGCCAGTGGAGAGGGCATAAAGACAGTGTCTTCCTCTCCCAGCCCTAGCCGTGAGGCAAAGGGACGAATATGGCTCATCAGGGTATTAGATGTGTGCATCACGCCTTTAGGCTTACCAGTAGTGCCTGAGGTGTAGAGCAGCTGTACGACGTCATCACCCGATATTCGGCGGGCCTCGAACAAGGTATTTGTGTCGATTTCACTTTCCCAGGCGCGGTCAAGCAGTACTTTTTCGAAGCTATCGTCATCATCACTACCGATGACCAGTACATGCTTTAAAGAGGGCAGATCCGTTTGTAAGCCATTGGCCATGGCAGCATGATCAAAATTTCGGAACATTTTCGGAACCACTAGCACCTTGCTTTCGGCCATCCGAAGCATGAATGCTAATTCGTGTTCGCGAAAAATAGGCATTAGTGGATTAAGTACGGCGCCAATACGAACACAGGCCATGTGTAGGGCTGTCATTTGCCAGCCGTTGGGCAATTGGCAAGAAACAATGATCCTGCCCAGTAACGGTGGACACCTCAAGAACGTCATACGTTACGATGAGGTGAACCATGGCAAGATCGACAACATCAATGAAGAAAAAATCATATACCCGTTACTCAGATGCCTACCGGCAAGAAGCCTTAGCGCTTGCGGATCGCATTGGCGTTGCAGCAGCGGCGCGTGAGCTGGGAATACACGCGAGTCAGCTCTATCAGTGGCGATCTAAAGCACAGCTGCAGCAAGACACATCCGAGCGAGAGCGGTCGTTGGCAGAAGAAAACGCCCGCTTGAAGCGCCAACTAGCCGAGGCAA